>JBDQIL010000628.1:0-3752 GCA_040264415.1 Myxococcota bacterium | reverse complement strand
CCCACCGGCGCCGGCGAGGCTCAGAGGACGAAGCCATCCCACGGGCCCTGGATGTCGATGTGGCGGCCGGGCTCGCGGGCCCAGATCTCGGGGTCGTACATGGCCTCGGCGCGCACATCGGGGATCTCGAAGCTGCCCGAGGTCACCGCGCGCACCTGGTAGACCACGCTGCGCTCCCCCTTGGCCTCGAGCTCGCCGAAGACCTCGACCCGGTCGTCGCGCAGGTTCATGTGCTCGGGCTGCCACAGCTTGTCTTCATCCACCCAGTCTGGGAGCGTGCCGCGCCCCAGGCGAGGGTTCTCGATCTCCCAGCCGGCGGGCAGCCGATCGACCAGGGCGATGTTGCGCACCTTGGTCTTCGTGGGGTTCTCGAGGGTGACCTTGACGTAGACGGTCTCGCCCAGCCGGTGCCGCGTGGTGTCGAGCGGCTGGCCGGCAGCGGTGAACCACGCCCGGCTGAGCCGCAGGCCTTGTCCGCCGGTGGGCAGATCGTCGGTGGCGCGCACGCCCTCGGAGGTGGTGACCAGCCAGGCCTTTGCGCCCCCCGAGCCCAGGTCGAGGCTCAGCGCGTCGACCGCGCTGGCGCCCGTGACCTGCCACGCCCGGTTGCCGCCGGCGCCCGCGCGGGTGGGCGTGAGCGGCTTGCCCGCGAGGGTGATCGACGCGTCGGGCAGGGTGGCCTTGCCGGCCTGCACCCGCTTGCCCAGGGCCGACACGCCCCAGGCCAGCTCCTGGGTGGTGTAGCGGGCCGAGGATCCGCTGAGCGACCCCGCCACCTGATCGGCCACGGTGGCGCCCACGCGGTCGTTGTCAGGGATGCCGAAGAGATCGGTGTAGACGTTGAGCAGCATCGCACGCCGCCGGCGGTCCGAGTAGAAGGTCCAGCTGTTGGCGCGGCTGGTCACGATGGGCGTGGTGTCGAGGGCCTTGAGGGCGGCCTCGTGGCGGTGGTCGCCGCCCAGGTACATGGCCGCCATCAGCAGGTACTCGGCCTCGGCCTTCCACCCGTGACCCCGGTAGCGGTGCTTCTTGAGATCCACCTCGGCGAGCCGCTCGAGGGCCTGCGCAGCGCGGGCGGGGTTGCCCTTGCCGCCGAGGGCCAGCACGTAGGCCGCGTAGGCCTCGGTGCCGTCGGGCGAGGCCGCCTGGCTCTCGACCTTTCGCTCGAGCCACTCCACCGCGTCGGTGAGCGCGCGCTCGGGCACGGCGTGGCCGGCCTTGCGCGCGTCGAGCAGCATGTGGGTGCCGTAGGCCGTGCCCCACTCGCTCGCATGGCTCGCGCCCGGCCAGTAGCCGAAGCCACCGGACGGGGTCTGCATGCTGATCACCCGATCGATGCCGTGCTGCACCATGTCGTCGATGCTGGCGTCGGCCACCAGCGACGGGTCGATGAACTCCACCAGATCGGAGACGTAGAGCAGCGGACGGGTGGACGAGCTGGTCTGCTCGATGCAGCCGTAGGGGTAGCGCACGAGGTGGCGGAGGTGGGTGAGCGTCTCGGCGTGGGGGTTCGTGGTCACCCAGAAGCTGGTGCGGTCGGTGCCCGTCATCCAGCCCTGCCCGCTGACCAGCTTGTCGAGATCCACCACCCCGCCGTCGAGCTCGGTGATCTGGGTGCGCCGCGCCTCGGGCAAGCGGGGCATCACGGGCAGCTCGAGCTCCTCTTTGCTCTGGAGCGAGCCCGACTCGGCCACCACGCGGAAGCGCGCGGCCGCCGGCGCCCGGCGGGCCGTGACCTGGAAGACCACCGTGCCCGACGCGCCGTCGGCCAGCGTCAGCGAGCCGGTTCGCTCGCCGAGATAGTCGACCACCGGGCCGGGATCGGCGGCCTGGGTGCCGGCCACGGTGGAGAGGTCCTCGACCTCGAGCCGCACGGTCACGTCGCGGGACTGGCCGCTCATGTTGGCCAAGAAGACCGGGATCTGAGCGATGTCGCCCGCCACGAGGAAGCGCGGGAGGGTGGTCTGCACCACGATGGGGTCGCGCACCACCACGTTGGCCTCGGCGTGGCCCATGCGGCCGGCCGACGCCGCGACGGCCATGACCCGCAGCTTGCCCCGGTAGCCAGGAACGTCGAAGGAGACCTTGGCCTGACCGTTCTCGACGGTCACGGGCCCAGACCACAGGGCCACGGGCTTGACCATCTGCACCCGGCCACCCGCCCCGCTGGCGTCACCGCCGGTGCTCGATGAGGGGCCCTGCGGCTTCATCAGCAGGGTCCAGCCCACCGTCTCGAAGCTGTCGACGCCCAGCTCGCGGCGCGCGAAGATCTGCTTGGTGGGGTCGGGGGTCTCGAAGTTGGTGAGCGACAGGATGCCCTCGTCGACCACCGCCACGGTGGCCGTGACCGTGCCGGTGACGGGCCGACCCGCGGCGTCCTTCACGGTCAGGCCCACGTCGAGCGGCGAGTAGGGCCGCACCGTGTCGGGCACCTGCAGCGCCACCTGGTGGATGTAGGCCTCGGGCTCGATGCGGAGCGACTGAACGCCGAAGGCGCGGCCGGGAAGGAAGGCGTCAGCGCTCTCGAGGTGGGGGTCTTTGATGAGGAAAGCAGAGACGTAGACGTTCGGCGCGAAGTCCTCCACCTGGAAGGTCCACGACGCGGCCCCGGCCTCGACCTCGAGCCACTCCCACCGCACCACGCGGTCGGTCTCGATGGCCATCAGCGCGCGCCCCTTGTAGGGCGCCTGGAAGCCCACGGTGACGTCGGCGCCCACCTTCACCTGCTCGGGGAGCGTCAGCGCCAGCGGCGTGGGGCGGCGGGGGCGGGGGGTCTGATCGACGGTCGAGTCGCGGGGCGACCACCAGTAGCGGCCACCCGCGCCGTCGATGTGCTGCTCGGTGCGGGCGTCGCCCGACGAGACGGACACGATCCAGCCCGCGGCGTCGGCGGGGGTGGAGAGCTTGACCTCGAAGCGGCCGTCGGTGACCGTGGCGGTGGTCTGCTCGAGGCTCACGCGGCGCAGCAGGCGGCGGTAGCTCGAGGACTGGTCGTCGTCGTCCCACCACCAGCCGTACTCCTCGTCGAGCCGGAAGATCTCGACCTCGACCTCGTCTGGCGCGAGGCCGCCGGCGATCTTGCCCTGCCAGTCCACCACCACCCCGTCGATGGTCGCGGTCTGGCCCGCCTTGAGCGTGTCGAGGTTGGACCGGGTGCCCACGTAGAAGTCGGCGGGGTGGAGCGGCGTGGTGGCCACCGCTCGGGTGGTTCGCCCGCTGTCGCCTTCGAAGACCGACGCGTCGGCCACGAGGCGCGACGGGCCCATGGCGGCGCCCCCGCGGTCGGCCGCCGGGCAGGTGAAGGTGCCGGCGCCGCCCTCGCCCAGCTCGCCGGTGACGGCGCCCAGGCTGATGGGCCGCACCGACCGGTCGCCCACGTCGGCGGGGCCGTAGTGATAGGCGCCGTTCTTTGCGGGCTTGAAGGCGGCCGACTCGACCCGGCAGTCGAGCTCGACCCGGCTGCCTTCGGCGCTGCCGCCAAAGAGCCAGCGCCCCCCGACCTCGACGGGCACGGCGTCGGTGAACCGCTGCCCGTCGCCCGTGATCTCGGCGGTGACCTCCATGCGCTCGGGCACGAACTCTTCGACGCTGAAGCGCACGCCGCCCACCTCGCGCTCGGCCACCTCGAGCGCCACGCGGTAGCTGCCGGTGGTCGCGAAGTCGGCGAAGGCGAGGTCTTGGGTGAGCAGGCCGGTGGCGTCGGTCTGGGCGACGGTGCGGCGCACCTCTTTGCCGCGGGGGTCGAAGAGCTT
>JBDQIL010000627.1:0-3754 GCA_040264415.1 Myxococcota bacterium | reverse complement strand
GGGGCGCCCCCCCCCCCCCGCACCGCGTACTGGCTGCTGCTGGCCGACGAGTCCGCGGGCAACCCCCGCGTCGCGCTCGGCTACTGGGTGTCGAGCCTGAGGGCCGGCGACGCCGACGACACGGTCAGGGTCACGCGATTCACGGCGCCCCGCGCCGACGGGCTCGACGGCGTGGGCGACCGCGAGCTCTTCGTGCTCACCGCGCTGTCCATCCACGAACACCTCACCATCGAAAACTTCGCTGAGACGCTGAACATGGCGCCCGGCATCTGCCGCGCGACCTGCCGGCAGCTCGAGTCGCTCGGGGTGCTGGTCAGCGACCGGTCCGGGCGAAGCTTCCAGCTCCATGAGCCCTGGCAGCCGGTCGTAGACAAGGTCCTCCGCCAGAAGCAATTCCTGCACGGGAAGTAGCCATGGACGTCGCGCTCGACGCATCCATCCTGAAGTACGTCCACCTCGATCGCATCCCCATGGCGATCCTGTGGATGTTCGCCGCCCTGGCCCTGGTTCGCATCGTCACCTCGACGGTCGACGCCTTCGGTGAGCGCTTCACCGGGCGCCGGCTGCTGCTCAAGCAGGTCTCCGCGTTCAGCCGCTTCTTTATCGTCATCGTCGCCACGATGTTGTCGATCAGCACGGTGCTCGAGCTCACCGACGAGGCCATGCTGGCCGTCAGCGGTACCGCGGCCGTCGCGGTCGGCTTCGCCCTGAAGGACATCCTCGCGTCGCTCATCGCCGGCATCATCCTCCTCTTCGACCGCCCCTTCGCCGTCGGCGACCGCGTGATCTTCGGCGACACCTACGGTGAGGTGGTCGAGATGGGCTTGCGGTCGGTGCGCATCGCGACCCTCGACGACAACCTCGTGAGCATCCCCAACAACCTGTTCCTCGGCGCCACGGTCGCCAGCTCCAACGCGGGCGCCCTCGACCAGATGTGCGTGTTCCAGTTCTGGATCGGGTGCAACGAGGACTTCGACCTGGCCCGGCAGATCGTCTACGAGGCCGGCGCGTCGAGCCGCTACGTCTTCCTGTCCAAGCGCATCGTGGTCAACGTGAAGGAGGGCCCGGTGCCCGGCGGCGCCGAGCGCTTCGCCAT
Organism: Myxococcota bacterium; assembly: GCA_040264415.1. Lineage (GTDB taxonomy): Bacteria > Myxococcota_A > UBA796 > UBA796 > UBA2385 > M30B51. The sequence goes on along the minus strand of JBDQIL010000627.1, from coordinate 2,658 downwards.
CCAGCTCACCCTCAAGGCCTACGTGCTCGACGGGCGGTACGAGAGCGCCTTTGGCACCGACGTCTCGGAGCGCGTGCTGCGGGCCTTCCGCCGCCACGGCATCCAGACCGCGGGGCAGCAGGAGTGGTCGCGCGCGGGGCACATGCACGAGGCGGTGCCGGCGCCTCCCGTCGAACCCGCCAAGCCGCGATAGCAGGCCGGCATGTCCGCCTTCTCTGCCGCCGTCGTCGGCTCTGGGCCCAACGGGCTCACCGCCGCCATCCGCCTGGCCCAAGCTGGGCACCGCGTCGTGGTCTACGAGGGCGCCGACCAGCCCGGCGGCGGCCTGCGCACGGCCGCCCTCACCCTGCCTGGCTACCGGCACGACACCTGCTCGTCGGTGCACCCCATGGGCATCACGTCGCCGTTCTGGCGCACGCTGCCCCTCGAGCAGCACGGCCTCGAGTGGCTGCACCCCGACGTGCCGGTCGCCCACCCGCTCGCGGGAGGCGACGCGGTGCTGCTGCACCGGTCGGTGGACGAGACCGCGGCGGGCCTCGACCCCGAAGATCGGGCCGCCTACCGCGACACCTTCGGCCCCCTCGCCGACCGCTGGCACGACCTCGCCGCCGACACCCTCGCGCCGCTGGGGGTGCCCGGGAGCCCCTTGCTGATGGCCCGCTTCGGCGCGTTGGCCTTCCAGTCGGCGGGCGGCCTCGCCCGGCGGCGGTTCCGCGGCCCGCGGGCGCGCGCCCTCTTCGCCGGGGTCGCGGCCCACTCCGTGCTCCCCCTCGACCGCACGCCGTCGGCCGCCATCGGCATGATGCTGCAGCTCGCCGCCCATGGCGTCGGCTGGCCGATGCCGCGGGGCGGCGCGCAGTCGGTGGCCACAGCGCTGATGGGGGTGCTCACCGACCTCGGGGGCGAGGTGCGCCTCTCGACCCCCATCACGGCCCTCGACCAGGTGGAGACCGACGGCCCCATCCTCTTCGACACCGGGCCGGTCGCCCTCACCCGCGTCGCCGGCGACCGCTTGCCCGACTCCTACCGGCGCCGGGTCGAGGCCTTCCGCTACGGGCCCGGCGCGTTCAAGGTGGACTGGGCCCTGTCGGGGCCCATCCCGTGGGCCGATCCGGCGGTCGCCCGCGCCGGCACCGTGCACCTGGGGGGCACACTCGAGGCGCTCGAGATCTCCGAGCGGGCCCCGTGGGAGGGCGCGGTGGCCGCGCGGCCCTACGTGCTGCTGGTGCAGCACTCGGTGGCCGATCCCACCCGCGCCCCCGAAGGCCACCACGTGGCGTGGGCCTACGTCCACGTGCCCCCCCACGACGACCGTGACCTGACCCACCTCGTCGAAGACTCGGTGGAGCGGGCCGCGCCCGGATTTCGGGGGCGCGTGTTGGCCCGGGCCACCACCAGCGCCCGCGACCTCGAGCGACTCAACCCGAACTACATCGGCGGCGACGTGAACGGCGGCGCCGCCGACTGGGACCAGCTCTTCACGCGGCCCGTGTGGCAGCTGCGGCCGTACCGCACCCCCGATCCGCGGCTCTACCTGTGCTCCGCCTCGACCCCGCCCGGCGGAGGGGTGCACGGCATGTGCGGGTGGCACGCCGCAGAGGCTGCGTTGGCGACGCATCCGCCGCCATCTCCCCGGACAACCGACGGCGCCGCGCCGCGCTGACGCCCGCGCCCCTCGTCGGGGCCGTGGGGTGGGCTATGCCGCAATCATGACCGACAAAGCCAGCCCAGCCTACGATCTTCACGCGCGCTGCGACGCCCTGCCGGTCTTCCCGCTGCCGCGCATGGTGTTCATCCCCCACACCCTGCTCCCCCTTCATGTGTTCGAGCCTCGCTACCGGGACCTCGTGCGAGACGCGCTCGACGCCGACGGGCTGATGGGCGTGCCGATGCTCGCGCCGGGGTGGCGCGACCAGTACGACAGCAGCCCAGCGCTCCACCCCGTGATGGGCGTCGGGCGCATCGTTCGGCACCAGAGCCTGCCCGACGGGTGCAGCAACATCGTCCTGATGGGGCTCGGGCGAGCGCGCGTGCTGGGCGAGCGAGACGCCGACGTCGCCTACCGGGTCGTCCAAGCCGAGCTCCTCGAAGATGCAGAGCCGGCGCGCGGCGCGTTGGCCCAGGCCGCGCTGCGACTGCGCGTGGCCGTCGGGCAGCTGGTGCGCGCGCGGCCCGAGTCGGCCGAGCAGCTGTCCACGCTCCTGGAGCCGGGCCGCCCGGCGGGGCAGGTGGCCGACGCGCTGGCGCACCTCGCGCTGCGCGACCCGCTCGAGCGCCAGTCCTACCTCGAGCTCCCGGGCCCGATTCCGCGCATCGACCGCGCGATCGAGGCCATCTCCGGCATGCTCTTCGACGGCGCCGCCCCGTCCGCCTGATGCGTGGCGTCCCATCCTGACACGTTCGAGCCGAGCGTCTCGAAACAAACCAACCCGGCATGGGGTTCGGATCGCGCGGAAGCTCCACGCCGTCGACGGGTTCGCGGTGGCGCCCCGCTGGCCCAGGGCTTGCAGATCGGGCCCGTAGGAGGCCCCATGCCCGCATCTCCCGCCGCCCGTCCAGCCCCGGTGCACGACCGCCACGACCTCGCCGCCGCGCCTGCGGACACGCGGCGGGCGCTCGCCCAGCGGATCTTGCCCGAGGCGCGCATGCGCCATCACT
>JBDQIL010000626.1:0-3756 GCA_040264415.1 Myxococcota bacterium | reverse complement strand
GTTCGAGTTCAACACGCCCAACATCCTGCCGGTGTCGCTGCCCACGCTGCAGTACGTGGCGGGTCTGCTCAACGAGAACTGGCAGATCGCCCACCTCGTCATCGAGGGCCACGCGAGCGACGAGGGCAGCTTCGTCTACAACTACGACCTCTCGATTCGCCGAAGCCGCGCGATCTGGGAGGAACTGCTGCGCTCTGGCGTCCACCCCGACCGCATGAGCTACCGCGGCATGGGCGAGGTGGTGCCTGTGGTGGTCGGCGGCGACGAGGCGAGCTTGGCCACCAACCGTCGGGTCGAATTCCGCATCGTCAAGCAGTACGCCCCGGACGAGCGCCCACCTGACTACCGCACCGATGTGCGGCTACCGTGGAGCGGCGAGCCGGCCCGCATCACCACGCCGGTCGCGCCGCCCCCCGAGCCCGAGCCGCCCAAGAAGCCGGCGCGTGACGACGGCTCCGACCTCGACAGCTTCTTCGACGAGCTCGAGGACGAGACGCAGCAGGACGACGGCGCGGCCCCCGAAGACGCGTCCGGAAAGGAGCAGGCCCCATGATCCATCGCCGCACCGCCCTGGCTGGCGCCGCGCTGGCCCTGCTGCTGGCCGCTCCGGCAGCCCAGGCCCAGGAGGCCTGCTTCAACGACCTCCGACAAGACCTCAACTGCAACGGCATCGACGTCACCGACGAGCGCGCGGTCGACCTCACCGACCCGCAGTGCCTGTCCCAGACCGACGACGACGGGAACCCCTGGCCGAACGCCGACTACTACTACGACTACTGGTCGTATGGGTGTCGCTTCGTGGTGGCCGACTTCGACGCGGACGGCGACGGCCTGAGCGCCGGCGCCATCGTCTACCCCGAGGACGCCACCTACCCAGACCTCACCGCGAGCCTCGCCTGCGACAACTGCGCGGACATCCCGAACAACGACCAGGCCGATCTCGACTGCGACAACGTCGGCGACGTCTGCGACAACTGCATCGACGTCCCCAACAACGACCAGGCCGACCCGGACTTCGACGGCCTGGGGTCAGCCTGCGACAACTGCCCGCTGGTGCCCAACCCCGACCAGCTCGACGTCGACGGCGACGGCCTGGGCGACGCCGGTGACAACTGCCCCGACGCGTACAACCCGTCGCAGGCCGACGCCGACGCCGACCTCGTGGGCGACCAGTGTGACAACTGCCCGGTCTCGTACAACCCGACCCAAGACGATCGCGACGCCGACACCGTGGGCGACGTCTGCGACAATTGCGTGCAGGTCGAGAACCCCAACCAAGAAGACGCCGATGGCGACGCCTACGGCGACGTCTGCGACAACTGCGCGGCCGAGTTCAACCAGGACCAGGCCGACATCGACACCGACACGGTGGGCGACGTCTGCGACGTCTGCCCCGAGAACGCCGACCCCGAACAGGAGGACGCCGACTCCGACGGGGTGGGCGACATCTGCGACAACTGCGTCGAGAAGGCCAACGAGTTCCAGCTCGACGAAGACGGAGACGGCACCGGCAACGCCTGCGACCTCTGCCCTGGCATCACCGACTACGACCGGCTCGACACCGACGCCGACGGGTGGGGCGACATCTGTGACAACTGCCCGCAGATCGCCAACACGAGCCAGCTCGACTCGGACGGCGACGGCATCGGCGATCCATGCGACCCCAACACCCGGGTGCTGGGCGGTGGCAGCCGCTGCCAATCCGCGCCGGGTCCGCTGGGGGCCGTGGTGGGCATGCTGATGGTGGGCGCCTTCGGCGCGCTCCGTCGCCGCCGGGCCTGAGCCTTCGACGGCGGTCGGCCGTCAGAACATGCACTTCCGCTGATTCGACGGCAGGATGCCCAGGGCCTCGCGGTACTTGGCGACCGTACGCCGGGCGATCTTGATGTCGTCTTTGGCCAGCAGCTTGGTGAGCGCGCTGTCGGAGTAGGGCTTCTTCGGGTCTTCATCCCCCACCAGCTTGCGCAGCTTCTCCTTGACCGCCTCGGCCGCGAGGTCGTCCCCCGAGCCGCGGGAGATGCCGGCGCTGAAGAAGTACTTGAGCTCGAAGATGCCGTGGGGGCAGAGCACGTACTTGTTCGTGGTCACGCGGCTCACCGTGCTCTCGTGCACGCCGATCTCGTCGGCGACGTCGCGAAGCACCATCGGCCCCAGGCGCTCGGGCCCCTCGTCGAAGAAGCCCCGCTGCCGCCGCAGGATGCACTGCATGACCTTGTCGATGGTGCGCTGGCGCTTGTAGATGCTGCGGATCAGGAAGTCAGCGGAGTCGAGGCGCTCCTTGATGTAGTCCTTGTCCTCTTTGCTGCTCTTCTCTCCGAGCAGGATGTCTTTGTAGTGGCTGGAGACGCGCAGCCGCGGCAGCCCGTCCTGGTTCTGGACGATGGCCCACTCGCCGCCCTGCTTCACCACCTCGATGTCTGGGGTGATGTAGTTGTTGGCGTCGTCGGTGAAGGGCCGCCCCGGCCAGGGCTCGAGCTCCTGGATCATGCGGTGGTACTCGACCACGTCTTCGGGGTGCATGTCGATCTTCTTGCCCAGCCCGGCGTAGTTGCGGGTCTCGAGATCGTGGAGGTGCTCGCGGATGATGGTGTCGATGAAGGGGTCTTCGGGCCAGGCGAGGGCCGCCTGAACCGCCAGGCACTCGCCCAGGTCGCGGGCGCCACAGCCCACCGGGTCGAAGGCCAACAGCATCAGGTGGGCGCCCTCCACCCAGTCCATCTCGACCCCCGCCATCTCCGAGACCTCGTCGAAGGTGAGCTCGAGGTAGCCGCGCGAGTCGAGGTTGAGCACCATGCAGGCCGCAGCCACCCGCTCCTCGTCGGTACAGTGGGCCGTCGCGAGCTGACCCAGCAGGTGCTCGGTGAGCGAGGTGGAGGCGCTCAGGCTGTCTTCGATGGGCGGCAGGTCATCGTGCCGACTGGGCCCGGCGGCGTTCGCGTAGTCGCGCGGCCCCTTGTCCATCTCGGCGATCACCTTCTCCCAATCGACCTCTCCGTCGCCGGTCGCGCCGTTGTTCTGATCGATGGCGTCGGCGCGCTCTGCCCGGGTGTCGGCGGCGGCCTGGCTGTCATCCCCGTTGGGGGCCCCGGAGTCGGTGCCGGGGATCTCTTCCAGCGTGGGGTTCTCGTTCAGCTCTTGGTTGACCGCAGCCACCAGCTCCATGTGGTTCAACTGCAGCAGCTTGATGGCCTGCTGGAGCTGCACCGTCATGCGGAGTTGCTGCGAGAGCTTCAGGGACTGAGAGAGCTGCATGCCCATGCGTGCCTGTCCTGGAGTCGGGGAGCGCGCGCCCCGCGGGGTCTCCTCCATCCTACACCCTGCTGCGGTGGCTGGCACAACCCTTGCAGTGAGATCAGGGTTCGCGGGGCTCGCTGGCCAGCGGGGACGCCGACAACCGAAAGCGCGGCCCAAGGTAGCGGGCCTGCACCACCGGATCCGCCGCCACGCGAGACGGCTCTCCCGCCGCCATGACGCGCCCCTGGTCGAGCACCACGGCCCGGTCGCAGATGGGGAGCGTGGCATGCACGGCGTGGTCGGTGATGAGCACCGCCAGGCCCCGCGCGGCGAGCGCCCGCACCTGCCGCTGGAGCCCCGACACCGCCACCGGATCGACGCCCGAGAACGGCTCGTCGAGCAGCACGACCGATGGGGCGGTGGCCAGACAGCGCGCGAGCTCGACGCGCCGGCGCTCTCCACCCGACAGCGTCCCCGCGCGAGCGCCCGCGAGGTGGGAGAGGTCCTGCTCGACCAGCAGGG
>JBDQIL010000625.1:0-3757 GCA_040264415.1 Myxococcota bacterium | reverse complement strand
TCCCACCACGACGCGGTCGATGTCGGCGCCGCCGAGGGTGTTGTTGCCCCGGGTCGCCCGGACCTCTGCCACGTCTCGACCGACGTCGAGCAGCGAGATGTCGAAGGTGCCGCCGCCGAAGTCGTAGACGGCCAGCGTGCTCGACGCGCGGCGGTCGTGCACGTAGGCGAGGGCCGCGGCGGTGGGCTCGTTGATGATCCGCAGCACGTCGAGACCAGCGATGGTCCCGGCGTCGCGCGTGGCCTGGCGCTGGCTGTCGGTGAAGTACGCGGGGACGGTGATGACCGCCTCGGTGACGGTCTCTCCGAGGAAGTCTTCAGCGCTCTTGCGCAGCTTCTGGAGCACCATGGCGGAGACCTCTTGCGGCGAGAAGTCGCGCCCGCCGATGGCCACCGCGCACTCTCCGCCCCGTCCCTCGTGCACGTTGTACGAGACGAGCCCGAGGTCGGACTTGGCGTCTCTGAACTTGCGGCCCATGAACCGCTTGATGCCGTGCACCGTGTTGTCGGGGTTGATCAGCATCTGGCGCTTCGCGATGTCGCCGACGAATCGCTCGCCGTCTTTGCTGAAGCCCACCACGCTCGGGGTGACCCGGCCGCCCTCTTCATTGATGATGATCCGCGGCTCGCCGCGATCCATGTAGGCGCAGACCGAGTTGGTCGTACCGAGGTCGATGCCGATGATCGTTCCCATGCCTTCCCTGAGCCCGGTTCACTGGTGCGGCCGGCGGTCGGCCATTGGACGCCGGGCCGTTGCTACGGCCGCAGCCCACAGGGTAGGTGAGGGGGGTGGCCCTGTCAACCGTCCCGGGAGGCCGCTGCGTCGGTCGCGCGGGGTGCCCGGGGCCGGGCTCGAACCGGCACTTCCATTGCGGAAAGGGGCTTTTAAGGCCCCTGTGTCTACCATTCCACCACCCGGGCAGGGCGCGCGCGGGGCGAAGGTCTCCCGGACGGCCGGGTCCGTCAAGCATTGTCACAGGATACATGGCGGAGCATGCGCGCCTCGACGACCCTGTTGCTGTTCGCCTCCTTGCTGCCGGCGGGGCCCGGATGCGCCGCTCGGCGCGCTGCCCGCCAGGGGAGCGGGCTCGCGCGTGACCTCGACGCGGCCGATGCGCTGTTCGAGCTGCGCGGGCAGCCGGGCGGCGCCAGCGCCGCGATCCGAGCGCTGCTCGACATCGACGGACTGCACCCCGACAACCCGCGGGTGCTCTGGCGCTTGTCCCGCGCCTACACCTTGGAGGGCTACCGGGCGGGCCCACCCACCGGGAAGGGCGACCTGCTCACGGGCCGCGAGTACGCGCTCCACTGCCTGTCGCTGCAGGCCGAGTTCGCGGGCGTGGTCGAGGGCGCTGGAGGGGTGGTGACCCCCGACGCGGTCGAGCGCCTGGTGGAGGATGACCTCGGCTGTCTGCTCTGGGCGACGCTCTCCTGGGGGCGCTGGCTGCACTGGCAGGGGCCAGCGGGGGCGGCCATCGATCTCGAAGTGGTCGAGGCCATGGGGGCCCACACACAGCGCCTCTCTGGCGATGACTTCGCGCGGGGGCGCGCCGCTGCCGGGCTCGCCTACAGCGCGCGCCCTCGTTTGCTGGGGGGCAGCCCGGATCGGGCCCGCGCGGCCTTCGAGGCGGCCGTCGCCCTCGAGCCCGGACGCCTCACGCCTCGGGTCGATCTGGCCCTGCTGGTGCTGCGGCCGGCTGGCGAAGACCAGGCCGCGTCGGAGTTGCTGCGGGCGGCCGCCGAGGCCGCGGTCGCCGAAGGCGACCCCGACGCGCCCGAAGACCTGCGGGCGCGGGCCCGGGCCCGGAGCGCGATCGGGCTGCCGCCCCTCGAGCCGGCGCCCGTCGATGAGCTCCCGCCCAGCGAGCCCGCGTCGCCCTCGGACTGAGCCTCGATCCGAGGCACCCCCAACCACCAACAGGCGGCCCCATGGAGGGGCCGCCTGTGGCGTTTGGACCATTCGCGACCCGTCTTGAGTCGCCGGTCGGGCTCAGCGAGACTGCTGGGCCTTCTTCTGAGCGCGACGGAGGGCCTTGCGGCGACGCTTCTCGGCCAGGCGCTGCTTGAGGCGGCGCTTCTCGCCGGGCTTCAGGTAGAAGCTGTTCTTCTTGATGTCCTTGCGGATGCCTTCGCGCTCCACCTTGCGGCGGAAACGGCGCAGGGCCTTTTCGAAGGGCTCATTCTCCCGGACGGTGACGAGGATCAAGGTGACTCCAGGTGCTGGATGGGGTTTGGGCGGCGCGATGCGCTCGGACCACAGAAGGGATGGCAGCGGCCAGTAGCCGGTCGCTGGGCGGCTGCCAAGGCCGCGAGCTGCGGCGGCGGCGCGCGATCGGCTGTCGGCAGGGGATCGTCGAGGCTCGACGACCGCTCAGAAGACGCCGCCGGCCGCGACGCCCAGGTAGAAGAGGTCGTGCAGACCGAAGTCGAAGCGGACGTTGGCGCGATCCGCAAAGTTGACGCGGAAGCTGCCGCTCAGGTCGAGGATGGGCACCAGCCCGGGGATGCGCTTGGTGCCGTCTCCGGGACACTCGTCCTTTCGCTCGTAGGACGGAGACTGGCGCAGGCAGTCATTGTCGATGCCCTCGTTGCCGCCCGGGTGCCACTGCTCCATGTCGCCCACCACGATCCCGACGCCCAGGCCGGCGCCGAAGAGCATGCTCAGCCAGACGTCGCGGTCGGAGGGGGTGACCTCGATCTCGTGGGCGTAGTTGGCGCCGACGACGTGGAGGCCCAGTCGCTCGGGGGCCACCCAGTCCCCGTCGTCGTGATCGGCGGGCTCCTCGACGTCGTCCCAGTAGCCCTCTTCGATCAGGCTACCGATGTACTCGTAGTAGAAGATCCAGTTGGCGGGGCGGGGCTTCAGCACGTACTCGACGCCCACGGCATACATTCGAACCGACGGGCGCTTGAAGTCGTTGGCGCCCTCGTCGTCGGAGTCGAAGAACCAGATGTCCATGATCGAGTCGGGCACCGACATGTACCGGTACCGCAGGTTGGCCTCCATCAGCGCGGTGCGCTCGGTGGAGCGTCCCGTCGAGGTGCTGGCCGCGGGCTCGGCGTCCTCCTGCAACGACGACGGGGCGCCCAGCGACAGCGCCGAGCGGGGCACCTGCAGGTCGATGGGGGACGCGGCCTGGGCGGCGCTCAAGGCAACGGCGGCGAGGGCGAGCATGGGGGATCCCTGGGGAAGTGCCAGCGTCGGACCGGGCGGGCGCTGGTGCATCGGCGGGGCCGGTCGGCGGCCACGGGAGCGGGGCGCATGATCGCGAGCACCCGGCCTCGTGTCAACCGGCTTTACGCCGTCCTGACGGGGTTCCTGCTCAGCGGGTGCCACCTGGGCCGTCCGCCGCCGCCCGCCGTGGGTCTGTCGGTCGGCGCGGTGTCGGCGCCCTTCGTCGAGCCCGGCCTGCCCGAGCAGCTGCGCCAGGGACTCGCCGTGGCCCTCCAGCGGCAGGGTGGGCTCGGCTCGGGCGCCGCAGTGGACATGGTGGTCCTCGACGCCTCCGACGGCGCCGCGGCCGTCGACGGGGCCGGGAACCGGGTGCATCGGGTGCGGCTGCAGGTCGCCTGTGAGGTGACAGGGGCGGCCCCTCGCCGGCTGGTGCTCGACGGAGAGCGCAGCTATGTCGCAGACGCCACGGGCAGCCTGGTCACCGCGACCCGCCGCGCCGACGCCTTCGCCCTGCTCAGCCGGGAGCTGGCCCAGCGCGCGGCGGCGTGGGCCCTCGCAGCCCCCGCGCCGGAGCGCCCATGAG
>JBDQIL010000624.1:0-3759 GCA_040264415.1 Myxococcota bacterium | reverse complement strand
TCAGGGGAAGGGTGACGCACGCGAGACCACCCCCCAAAACGACGCGAGGCGCCCGGTAGGGCGCCTCGCAAGGACAAGAGTGGCGCAGGCTCAGCGGCCCTTGCCCTTGCTCTTCGAGCCGCCGCTGCTACCCGCGGTGGAGCCGCTCGACTTGCTGCGGCTGGTCGTGGTGTCGGAGCCACCGGCCTTGCCGCCGGACTTGGCGGTGGTGCCTGCCTTGCCGCCCGACTTGCCGCCGGCCTTGGCGCCAGCCTTGCCGCCCGACTTGCCCTTCGACTTCCCGGCCTTGCCCCGGCTCTTGGCCTTGCCGCCCGCCTTGCCAGCCTTGCCGCGGGCGCCCGGTCGACGCGCGGGCAGACCCGCAGCCATCCGGCGGCCCACTGCGGCCCTGCGCTTCAACGAGTCGGTATCGACGCCCGCGTTCTCCGCGGCCTTCTCGAGCACGTCGGGGTTGTTGCGGGCCTGGGCGGCCAGCTCAGAGCTGACGAAGCTCCGGAGGGTGGGGTCGTCGCTCTTGGCCGAGATGACCGTGAGGTTGCCCAACACGCGAGCCATCGCCTCGTCGGTCGCGCTGTCTTCTGCTGCGGCGACCACAGAGTGGCTCATCTCGACGCCGGTGGCGATGAGGATCAGCCCAGAGAAGACCCAGGCCCACTTGGGCGGGGCAGAGCGGTCACGCTCCATCCACACACCGAGCACACCGGCCAGGCCGGCCACCGTGAGCCCCGCGAAGGTCGCAAGAAGTCCGATATCCATGACGTGTCTCCTGCGGGGTTCAGTTGGCGTCGGCGGCGCCAGGGGCGTCACCGTCAGGGTTGGCGTCGTCGCCCTCTGCGTCGCCCTCGCCATCATCGGCGGGTGCGGGCTCTTCTTCGACCGGCTTGGGGTCGGGGACGATGGTCTCGCCCGTCTCGGCCTGGGCCAGCGCGATGAGCTCGGGGTCACCCGACTTGCGGGCGATCTCGTTGACCATCTCGAGCATCCGGGCCAGATCCTGGCGCTTCTGGATGTTCGCCTGGGCGTCGAGCAGGCCCTGCACCGCGCCGACACACACCGCCGTGATGATCAGCAGCGACATCGTGGCGCCGAAGATGACCGGTCGGGTCTTGTCGCGATCCACCCAGATGCCGAGCACCGCAGCGCCGCCGCCCAAGAAGAGCGCGATGTAGGAGATGATCAGCCCCATCGAGAAGGGCGACTCTTCCGGAGGGAGCTCGACGTCGGCCTCGGCCGCCGCGGCCGCCGCGGCGTCGGAGCCATCGGTGCCATCGGTGCCCTCCGCCTCGTCGGCGGGATCGGCGGCGTCATCGCCAGCCAGGACGGCTTCGTCGTCGGCTTCGGCAGCGGCCGGTTCGTCGGCGGGGGCCTGCGCGGAGGCGATCGGAGTGAGCCCGAGGAAGGCTGCAGCGACCGCAACCATCATCAGCTGCAGGACACGATTCATGGGGCACCTTCTGAGGTGGTGAGGCGAAGAGCGAGGCGCGGGCCTATCCCGTCTGTGGAGGCCTGACACGTGGGCTCCTTCGCAAGAGATCGCGCATTCCGTTCAAGGCGCGCGCCGCGAAGCCGTTGGGTGTCACCGAGGAGGAACAGAGGCTCAACTACCAGACATACCACGGTCTTCCCACACTCTCCGTCGCTACGGTGGCTCGCGCTGCGCTCCTCCTGGGGCTCGCGATTGCGGCCACCCCAGCGTTCGCAGCCGACCCCATCACATCGGTGGGGGAGCCCATCGGCATCCGTGACGCCAGCGGGCTCGAGCTCAGCGGAAACTGGGCGCGCATCTACCCGGCGGACGACGGGGGGTGGCAGCTGTTCGTGACCGGTGGCGACACCTACAACGTCATGGAGATGGACGCCGCGTTCAACGTGACCTCGGACCGGCGGCGCCTGGTGGAGGATTGGCCCCAGCGGCTGGTCGACCACCAGATCGCGGCGTGCCCGGACGGCACCTGGCTGCACGTCGCCTCGGCCAACGTGACGGTGCCCAACGATAGCGCCTACCTGTTCCGCTACGACGAAGACCTCAACCTCGTCTGCAGCGCGACCATCGCCGAGAGCGACCCGGTGCTGCGCTACAACGACGCCCCGCTGGTCTGCACCGGCGGCGCCACCGCCGACGACCCCATGGACGGCACCGCCACCCACTCCGAAGGCGACCTCGAGCGGACGCCGTTCCTGTTCTTCGACGAGAACTGCGAGCCCAGCGCGCAGGAGCCCCACCCGGCCAACCCGTCGGTGACCGGCACGTCGATCCTCTGGGACGAAGAGCGCGGCGGCTTCTGGCAGATCCGCACCACGCCGGACGACTTCCCGGTCCTGTTCCAGCTCTACGGGCCGTGGATGGAGCCCGTGGACAAGTCCTACAGCGTCGATACCCTGGTGCCGGAGGGCTACACCACCCACTGGCCCCAAGCGGCGGTACAGGTCGGTGACTACTACATCGTGGCCCACCTCGCCCGCGCCCCCGGCGTCATCTACAACTCCGACAAGGGCGACCTCTGGTTGCAGGTCTTCGACCGCGGCTTCAACCACGTGCAGGCGGTCGAGGTCACCACCTTCACCGACGGCGGCGGCGCTCAGCGCCCCTGGCTGAGCGCGCGGGGCGACCAGCTGGTCCTGGTCTACGACGACGATCTCTGGCCGCACCGGGTGGACGTGACCCTCAACCTCGAGGTGCTCATGGGGGAGGAGCCCGACGAGACGGACGAGCCCGGGATCGACACCGGCCCGAGCGGGGAGGAGGACCCCGCAGAGCACGAGCCTGCGGAGGGCGCGCCCTCGACACCGGCCGCGAGCGACGGATCCCGCTCCGAAGCCTCCGGCTGCTCCACCGCTGGTGGAGCCGGTGGGCGAGCCCTCGCCGGCCTGATGTTCGGCCTGATGGGTCTCTGGGGGCGCCGACGCCGCTGAGGCCCCGGGCTCCCCACACAGGCGGCTGCTACGGTGGCAGCCTGCGTGAGGTCCCCGTGCTCTTCATCCCCCTGTTGTTGATCCGGCTGGCCGGCGCAGACCCCACGGGGGTCGCGCCGGCCCTCGCCGTCGAGCAGCCCGCCCCCTGCAGACCCGACGCCCGCTGGCCCGGCGCAGAGTGGGACACCGACGACCGCGCCGCCCGACCCGATGCGGTCGCGGCCCTCGAGGCCTACGCCTTCCCCGCTGACGAGGACCGCGCCGATCCGGCGCGCCAGGGCCCTCGCACCGACGGGCTGGTCATCGTCCACCACGGACGCATCGTCTACGAGCGCTACGCCGCAGGCCACACCGCCGAGACACCGCACCTCGCGTGGTCCGCCTCGAAGACGCTGACGGGCCTGCTCGCGGGGATCGCCGTGGGAGAGGGACGCATGGCCTGGTCCGACTCGATCTGCGCCCACCGGCCCGACCTCCCCGCGACGAGCTGCGCGGTGACCGTCGACCACCTCATGTCCTTCTCGAGCGGGCTCGACTGGCTCGAGACCTACGAGGGTCAGTCACCCACCGCCTCGTCGGTCCTGGCCATGCTCTACGGCGAAGGGCGATCCGACATGGGCGCCTTCGTCGCCAGCCACCCACCGCGCGACCCGCCGGGCTCCGCCTGGATGTACTCGTCGGGCGACACCAACCTGCTCGCCCATGTGCTCGACTGGGTGTACCGGCCGACCGACGGCCCAGACTGGCACGCGGCCCGCCTGCTCGCGCCCATGGGGATCACCGACGCGGGCGAGGTCTCGCGGGGTGGCCCAGAGGTAGCTGCTGCGCGAAGACGGCTGCTGGGAC
>JBDQIL010000623.1:0-3762 GCA_040264415.1 Myxococcota bacterium | reverse complement strand
CTGAAGCGGTTCGAGGCCATGGGCGACGAGGCCCCCGCGCCGAGCCCAGCTGTCGAGACGGCCGCCCCCGCACCGTCGCCCGACGCCGCGCCTGCGCCCGCAGCCGCGGCGCCCACCAGGGCCGGCGTCACCCCCTTCTCGTGGCAAGGCAACGCTCTGCCCGACGCCATCATGGAGATGCCCGAGGCGTTCGCCTTCGGCGACGTGGGCGAGAGCGACGCCGACGTGGGGGCTGGGGTCGATGCCGTGCGCGCCGCGCCGGCCGCCCGCAAGGCCGCCCGCGAGGCCGGCGTCGATCTGCGCGGCGTGACCGGCACCGGTCCCCGCGGCCGCATCATGCGGTCCGATGTCGAGCAGGCCGCTCAGGCGCCCGCCGCTGCGGCCGGCCCCGCAGCGCCCGCCGATGAGACGGTGCGCAACTCGATGATGCGCAAGACCATCGCCCGCCGGTTGGGTCAGGTGTGGCAGGAGGCGCCGTCCTTCTTCCTCACCGCGCGGCTCGACTGCGACCGACTCGTCCCCTTCCGCGCCCAGCTCAAGCAGGCTGGGCTCAAGGTCAGCTACAACGACCTCGTGATCAAGGCGTGCGCGCGGGCCCTGCGCGACGTGCCCGAGGTCAACGCCACCTGGGGCGCCGACGCCATCACCCGCTTCGGGAGCGTCGACGTCGGCATCGCCGTGGCCCTCGACGGCGGCCTCATCACGCCGGTCATCCGGCAGGCCGACACCAAAGGCCTCGCCGCCATCGGTGAAGAGGCCCGCGAGCTGGCTGGGCGGGCCCGAGACGGCAAGCTGAAGGCAGACGAGTATCAGGGCGCGACGTTCACCATCTCCAACCTGGGCATGATGGACATCGAGCACTTCACCGCAATCCTGAATCCACCGGGCGCGTGCATCCTCGCCGTCGGCGGCATGCAGCAGGAGCCCGTGGTGGTGGGCGGCGAGCTGTCGGTGGGCTGGCGCATGCGCGTCACCCTCACCTGCGACCACCGCGTGGTGGACGGCGCGCTCGGCGCCCGGTTCCTGCAGGCGGTGCGGCGCTACATCGAGAACCCCGCCCTGCTGGCAGCCTGAAGCTGGAGTCGGGGCGTGAAGCTGGCGCTGGTCGCTTCGGCGCATGGTTTCGGTCACCTCACCCGGCTCATCGCCATCGGTGAGGTGCTGCGGCGGCAAGGGGTGGAGCCCACGTTCTTCACCGCGGCGCCCGCCGCGCTCGTACACGAGACGCTGCCCGGTGCCGACGTTCGACCGTGGTCGGTCGACGTCGGGCTGGTGCAACAAGACAGCCTCACTGAAGACGTGCCCGGCACACTGCGGCTGCTCGAGGCGAGGGCCTCGGAGGCGGCCATCGACCGGCTCGCCGGGGCGCTGAGCGGCTTTGACCGGGTGGCCAGCGACACCGCGCCCACCGCCTTGGAGGCCGCACGACGGGCCGGCGTCGACGCGATCGCCGTCGGGAGCTTTGGCTGGGACTGGATCTACGCCCGATACGCCGGCCTCGAGGGCTGGGCGGCCCAGTTCGCGGCGTGGCAGGCTCCCCACCGCGCACTCGAGATGTGGCCCGGGCCCGGCCTCACCGGCTTCCGATCGGTCGAGCGCGTGGGCCTCGTGGCCCGCACCCGACCCGCCCACCGGGTGGCCGCTTGGACCGCGCTCGCCTCGTTCGGTGGATTCGGACTCCACGGCCTCGACGAATTGCTCCCGCGCATCCCCGGCCTCACCTGGGTCGTGGCGCCGCCCATGGTGCCCCTCGACCGACCCGACTGTGTGGCCGCGCCGGGCGTGCCCTACCCCTCGCTGGTGGCCGGCTGCGACGTCGTCTTCACCAAGCCTGGGTACGGGATCCTGGCAGAGTGCATCGCGGCGGGGACCCCCATCGTCTGGGCCCCCCGCGGCGCGTTTCCCGAGGCGCCCCACCTCGAAGTGGCGATGCGCGCCCGCGGCGACCTCCGCATCGACCACCCGGTGACCGATCCCCCTGGGTTCAGACGGTCGCTCGCCGCTGCGCTGCAGCGGCTCCACGGGCGCCCGCGCCCCGCTCCCCGCGCGGCCGACGGTGCGACGCGCGTGGCGCGACGGCTGACCGAGAAGATCTCCTAAGCTTGCTTCTTGAGAAGCAGTCGACGCGTCAACCGATCGGAAGATTACTCTCGTTGCACCTATACTTCCTTGGCGCCCATCGTGGCGGATCTGCACACGGGCGCCGCCGCGACGGCGCCTCGCCTGGATCCACGGATGCGCTCTCGTTAGCTCCGCGGGGTTCGCCCGAATCCGGGACCCGATGATGATCCGCACCACCGCCGCGCTGCTGCTCGCGTTCAGCCTGCCAGCTGCCGCCCAGGAGCCGGGCCCACAGCTCGACCGGGGTGACGACGACTGGGGCGACACCGGGGCACCTGATGCGGCCGACGACCTGGGCCCCCGCCCCTGCCCACGCTGGATCCTCCGCGACGGCGTCGAGCTGCCCGAGCTGCCTGAGATCTACCATCGCATGCGCCCCAGCCGAGCCTGGGGCACCACCGAGCTGGTCGACCTGCTGGTCGACACGGCCTCCGAGGTGGCGTTCTTGCGCCCCGAGGCCGACCGCATCGTGGTGGGCGACCTCTCCCGCAAGGGTGGCGGCACGCTGAGCGGCCATCGCTCGCATGCCGGCGGCATCGACGCAGACGTGGGCTTGTTCTTCTACGACGGGCAGCAACATTCCCATGGCTTCCTCGAGCCCATCGTGGCGGCCTTCGACGTCGAGACCAACTGGATCGTCATCCGCACGATGCTCGACTCGGGTCAGGTCGAGCGCATCCTGATCGACGACCGCTACATCCCCCGGCTCAAGCGACACGCCGTCGAGTCGGGCGACCTCAGCCAGGCCGAGGCGAACCGCATCTTTGTGCGCGACCCCAAGCACCGGTGGAAGACGGGCACCGTGCACCACGCACCGGGTCACCGCGACCACCTGCACCTGCGGGTTCGCTGCGAGCGCTGATCAGCCCGGCGTCGCGGGTGGAGGCGCCTCCGCCGGGGGCCCGCTCGGGCACGCGCGCACCCGGTCGTAGGACAACCGCTGGTCGAAGCCGACCGTGAACCCCAGCGCGCCCATCACCACCGAGATGCCCTCGACCCCGGGCACCAGCCCGAGGTCGGTCACCTGCCCGCGCAGGTGCAGCTGCGCGTCTCGGGCCGTGAAGGTGAGGCCATCCTCGCGGCGCTTGAGCACCGACGGGAAGACGGCGTCGAGGCGGGTGGGCGGCCCGTCCTCCGGAAACATCACGGTGATCTCGAGGTCTTCGCGGTCGCCGAGGGCCACGAGCTGGTGCAAGCGCACCGCGCGAGCGGCCTCGTCCCACACCACATACGCGGTGGTCACGCCAGGATCGATCGACTCGAGGGTCTCGTCGAGCACCCCGAGCGCGGCCTCGCCGCTGTCGCTGACGTTGATGCGCAGGCCCTCGTCCCCCATCGCGACGGCCACGTCGCCATCACCCTCGGTCTCGCCGTTCGTCTCTCCCCGGGCCCCTCTCGTCGCAGGCAGCCGGCCCACGATGGGGTGGATGCGATCCACCCGAATGCCGCCGGCGGCCGGCGTGGGCGCCTCGTCCCATGTGGTCTGAAGCGCTGTCCAGACGCCCTGATCGAGGGTGCCCGTGAAGCGCCCCTGACCCACCACGTCGCTTCGCTCGCCGCGCGAGATCCAGCCCCCCGGCGTGTAGAGCGACACCTGAAGGCGCACCCGCCCCTGCACCTGAATGCAGCCCGGAGGCCCAT
>JBDQIL010000622.1:0-3762 GCA_040264415.1 Myxococcota bacterium | reverse complement strand
GGCGTCCCAGGGCCGCCTCGAGGCGGTCCCGCTGCTGTTGGGCGTCGAGCGCGCCCGTCGGATCGGGGGCAGGGGGCGGGGGCGCGCGCCGCAGGCGCTCGACCAGGGCCCCCTGGGCGCGGCGTCGCCGGTGGCGATCGATGAGGGCCCGCCGGGCGACGGTGCGCAGCCACCCGCCCAGCTCGCCGCCGCGGACCGGATCGAGCCGCGACAGCCCATCGTGCACCCGCTCCCAGACGGCCTGGTAGGCGTCGTCGGGATCGGGATCGAGCCGTCGGCAGAGCGCGTAGACCATCGGACCGTGCGCGAGGAGCAGCGCGCGCCACGCCCGCGGCTCCCCCGCCGTCAGGGCGGAGAGCTCGAAGGTCGGCGCCGAACGGTCGGGGGTGGCGGTCGCGTGCATCGCCCCCCCTCACGGGCCGGTGGGAGGAGCGGTTCCATCCGATCGCGCAGAAGGAACGGATCGTCGGATCGGCCTGCAGGGTCGCGCTGAATGAGGTTGACCCCACGACCAAGAGGCGAGGCCGCCTCAGGGCGACCTCACCTCGCAGGTGAGACGAAGCGATGGGCGCGCGGAGCGCCCGACGCGACTAGTCGGTCTCGGAAGCGGCGATGAAGGCCAGGTGGCGCGCGCGCTTGATCTGAACGGCCAGGTCACGCTGCTGCAGGGCAGACAGGCGGGTCTGGCGGCGGGGCTTGATCTTGCCGCCCTCGGTCACGAAGCGGCCCAGCGTGGCCGGGTCTTTGTAGTCGAGGATGGAGCCCTTTTCGGCGAGGAGGGTGCGACGGGACATGGATCTGCTCTCGGGAAGAAAGAAGGGACGGCGAAGTACCTTCGCGACGTCGAACCTGCAAGTGGATCGGACCGGTGGTGGCCGTGCCAGAGGGCGCAGGGTAGCCTGCAAACAGCTCTTTATTCTGCCAACAGTCACGGTTCCCCGCGCTCTCGCGGGGTGAAACGGGAAGCCGGTGCGCCCCTTCGGGGTGCAATGCCGGCGCGGCCCCCGCCACTGTAACCGGGGACGACCCTCGCACAAGCCACTGCGGATGCTCCGTGGGAAGGCGCGAGGTTCGGACGATCCGGAAGCCAGGAGACCGGCCGTGACGCACTGTCCAACACGTTCTTCGGGGATGAAGAACGGGTGAGGTCCCGGCCGGGGCCCTGCTCGACGCACCCCGGTGGAGACCCCGCATTCTGGCTGGGCTCACCATCGGTGCCGCGTGGGTGCTCTGCACCAGCGCGCGCGCCACCGACACCGACGACGGCTCACCCGACGAGCCGGGCGTGGTCGTGGTGGAGGGCGCGCGCACCGGCCCCGGCACCATCGACGAGACCGCCACAGTCACGGTGATCGAGGTGGACGAGCGGCTCCCCCGCGGGGCCACGGTCACCGACGCGCTACAGCGCGTGGCCGGCGCGCAGATCGTGCAGCTGGGCGGGCTGGGCGACTTCTCGGCGGTGGGCATCCGCGGCGCGTCGCTGCGCCAGGTTCAGGTCTACATCGACGGGGTGCCGCTCAACCCGGACGGCCAGCAGGTGGTCAACCTCGCCGAGCTGCCGCTGCTCGGCTTCGAGCGGGTGGAGGTCTACCGGGGGGGCGCCCCGGCCCGCTTCGCGGCGGCCCCCATCGGCGGCGTGATCAACCTGGTCACGCCACAAGAGCCGGGGGATACGCCGCGGATGGCGCAGGTGACGGCGGGCTCCACCGACGTGATGCGCCTGAGCGCGCTCGGCCACGGCGCGGTCGAGGCGCGCGGGGTGCCCGTCGAGGCGATGGCCTTCGCCGAGCTCTTCCACACCAGCGGCGCCTTCGTGGCCTTCTCCGACAACGGCACCCCCTACAACCGGCTCGATGATCAGCGCCAGCCGCGGGGCAACAACGACAAGGCGCAGCTCTCCACCACGGCGCGGGTGCGGGTGGGCCGACCGGGGCGCCGGCTGACCCTTCAAGACACGTTCTTGAGCCGTGACGAGGGCCTTCCGAGCCACGCCAACGCCCCCGCCGACGCGGTGCGCCTCGAGACCACCCGCAACCTCGCGGTCGCCCAGCTCGACGCGGGAGCCGGGCTGTTCGACGCGACGGGGCGCGTGTGGCACCAGGCGCGGATCGAGCGCTACGACGACCGGGCGGGCGAGATCGGCACCGGCAGCCAGTGGACTGACAGCGCCTTCTCGTCGGTGGGCGCGCTCGGCCACGTGGCCTGGTCTCCTGGCCCCCACGCGGTCCCGGCGCTCACGCTCCAGGGTCGGCGCGACGCGGCCAGCCTCACCGACCTGCTCATCGACGAGGCGGGGGCGCCGCGCGTGCGGTGGAGCGGGACCGCGGCCATGAGCGCCGACCTCTACGCCTGGGGCGAACGGGTTCGGGTGACGCCAGTGGCCCAGGGCATGGTGGTGGACAACCGCGCGCTGGGCGATGATCCCATCGACGACAGTCCCATCGCGCCCGCTGCCCGGCAGATGGAGGCCGCCTTCACCCCTCGCCTGGGCGTTCGGGTGCGCCCCACGCCCGCGGTGGCCGTGCGGGCCAGCGCCGGGCGCTTCGTGCGTCCCCCCGACCTCACCGAGCTCTTCGGCGACCGCGGCGCGCGCGCGGGCAACCCGGGCCTGGTGCCCGAGACCGGCTGGCAGTGGGACGTGGGCGCGGGCCTGCGCCTGCCCGACCACCCCGCCGGCGCCGCGAGCCTCGACGTCACCCACTTCTGGACCTCGGTGGCCGACCACATCATCACCGTGCAGAACAGCCAGCGCACGAGCGTGCCGGTGAACTTCGGGCAGACCTGGACCCAGGGCCTCGAGGTCGCCCTCGACCTGTCTCTGCTCGGCGCGCTCGACAGCCAGACGGCGGTGACCGGCACGCTGTCGCGCAACCTCACGCGCGGCACTGGGGTGGCCAACAACCAGCTGCCCCGGGTGCCACGCCGCCAGGTCAGCCAGGCCACGTCGGTGCATTGGCGGGAGCGGGCGCGGCTCGGCCACACCTGGACCTTCGTGTCGGGCAATTACTGGGACGCCACCAACTGGTTCGAGGCGCCGCCCCGCAACCTTCACGGCGCCTTCGCGCGGGTCACGCCCGCTCCCGACCTGGGCTTCAGCCTCGAGGCGTCGGTGCTCAACCTGCTCGATCGCACCGCCGAGGTCGTCGACCGCAACCCCCTTGATCCCGCCGACCGGGCGCGGGCCCTCCAGCCCGTGACAGACTTCGTCGGATACCCCCTCGCCGGCCGCACGTGGCTCGTCTCCGTGCGGTGGGCGGGGTGACCCAGGAGCGCCCATGATCCGCCACCGACCCCTGCTCTCGTTCGTGATGCCCGTACTGCTCGCCGGCTGCGCGCCCTCGGTGGAGGACTCCGGCCCGGGCGGCTCGGATGGCGCCGACGGCTCGGACGGCTCGGACGGCTCGGACGGCTCCGACGGCGTGGCGCTGGCCTATGTGGCCGGTGTGAGCGCTGACTACGCCACGGGTGCGCTCTCGACCGTCGAGATCGCGAGCCGCACGGTCCACGACAACCTCGTGCCCATCGCGTCGGATGCCTCGGTGTCCGTCTCGGGTGGCGCCCTCTGGCAGCTCAACCGCTACGGCTTCGACACCGTGCGAAAGTACACGCTCGGCGCGCTGTCGGCGCCGGACTGGGAGGTCGAGCTGGGCGACCTGTCGAACCCGGCCGACGCCGAGGTCTGCGCCGAGCGGCTCTTCGTGTCGCTCTATGGCACGGATCGGCTGGCCATCCTCGACCCCGACACGGGGCTCGTGACCGGCG
>JBDQIL010000621.1:0-3767 GCA_040264415.1 Myxococcota bacterium | reverse complement strand
GCGCACCAGCGAGGGGCGCTGGTCCTGGGAGGTGGGTGGGTCGGGCGCGGTGGTGTCGTTGGACCGCCACCCGGCCCCGGACCTCGACGCAGACTGGGCGCGGGGTCTCTGGCCCGGCGGCGCCCTGGCCGTCGAGCGCGCGCTTCACCCGGAGAGCGAGACCATCGAGGTGGCCGTCGGGGTGCAGGCGCTGGTCGATGGCGACGCCGGGCCAGAGACCCCGCGCCCAGTCTGCGTCGAGGTCCGGGGCCGGGTGGCGGTCCAACGACACCACCGCGCCCGACCCACCCACCTCCCAGGACCAGCGCCCCTCGCTGGTGCGCACCTCGACCGTCGGAGGCTCGGTTGGACGAACGGGGTCGAGCCCGAGGGGCACACCCGAGATCTCGGCGGTCGTCCAGGAGGCAGCCGCGCTGGCGTACGCCCAGCCCGCGCCGTCCTCGCCCATGACCTCGAGGTCGGTGCCCGTCACACGCACCCAGCGCACCTCGGAGGGCGCCCCGACGGGCAGCGTCAGCGCCGTCTGCTGCACGTCGATCCCACCGTCTGCGGGAGTGTCGAAGCGGAGCAGCGTCGCGGCCCCGCCCCGCCACAAGACCACGGCGTCGTCCACATCCGCGGAGCCCATCACGACGGGCTGATCACAGGCCGACGCGTCGTCGATGGCCAGCGTCGTCTGGCGCCAGCCTTCGGCGGTCTCGGTGTGCACCCACAGGTCGAGCGCTGCATCGCAGTAGAGCAGGGCGTGGAAGGTGCCCGTCGAATGGCTGGCCACCCGGTCATAGTGGGCGTGGTCCTCGAGCGCGGTCACGCTGGCGCCGTCATTCTGCAGGATCACGGCGTGCGGCGCCGCGCCGCTGCCCCACTCCGAGTCGGTGACCCACGGGTACGCATCGACCCGCGTGTCGGCGAGCCCAGAGCTGTTCACCCCACCCATCACAACGGGTTCGAAGGTGAAGCCTCCCTCCACCTCGAAGAGCACCGCGCCGCCCGCACGAAGCAGGTCCGGGATGACCTCCTCGAAGTCCTCGTCCACCCGACCGCCCGACGCCTTGATGTCGAGGCAGCCCACGAGAGGCGCCAACAGCAGCAGCAGACGTCGATCAGTCATTGACGCTCTCCCGGAGGATCGCGACCGGGGGCGGCAGCGCGGTCGCGTTGCCCACGATCAGCTGAATGCCCAGCACATGGGCGCCCTCGATCGGGACGAAGGTCAGCGAGTCGGGCGAGTTGTAGCTGTAGCTCGCCATCACCGACACGCCGCGGGCGACCTCGTCGTACAGGTCGCCATACGACAGCAGCGCTCCGGCGTACACGTCGACCGACGGCTCGTAGCCGGTGCCGCGCTTGAAGGCCTTGGCCCGGGTGCCCACCTGGGGCACGAGGCGCTCTCCCAGCGGCCCCTCCATCGACCAGCCCACCTCGACCATGCGCAGGGCGGGCCTCGGCAGGATCTGCGGGATCAGCCTCGCCTGGATCCCCACGTTCGCGAGGTCGCTGGCCAGCAGCGGGAGCTCCAGCATCGGCTTCGAGTCGGTCTCCGGCAGCGGCTCGTCGTTCGCCACCGCCTCGCGGACCCGCGCGTTCCGGTCGCCGTAGTAGTCCACCGCCTTGTCGTAGAAGTTGAGGCCCGCGCCGAGCAGGCCGATCTTCGGATCGAACAGGTCCTCGGGCATGCCGGCGACCCGGGCGGCTGCCAGCGCGGTCCGTCGGACCAGCTCGCCGTCCAGGGTCACGTCCGACACCGGCGAGATCAGGGCCTCGGTGTGGTAGCCCTCCTCGTTCAACACGTTGATCAGCAGGGCGTGCTTGTTTTGCTGAAAGGCCACCGGGGGGTCTTCGACGGGGGCCCCGGGCCGGGGCTGCCGGGACTGGCAGCCGTACTCGAGGTGGCAGCCCCCCGGGACGAACAGGCCCGCGCCGTCTGCGTCCCAGCCGAGCTCCGTGCGGTGGTAGGCGAGCTGAACCACCGTCCCCTTCACCCCGACGCCCGCGAAGAGCACCGCGCTCGAGCCCGCCGCGCGGATGAGGTCGTCGCCCTCGCCCGAGAGCGCCCAGATGTTGGGAAAGCCCGACGGGCGCACGTTGGACACGATGCCGCCGGCGAACACGCCCACGCCGCTGTCGGGGCGACCCCCGCCGAAGGACAGCGTGTAGAGCTGCTTGCCCAGCCCGGCTTCGGTGACCTCCCCGTCCAAGCGCTGGTAGGAGGCCGGCGCGGCCCGAACCGCGGTCCCCACGGTGAAGGGGATCCGGTCCATGTCGAGCATGGAGTCCAGAAAGAGCCGGTTCAGCTCGAGCGCGTTCACCTCATTGTTGAGGTAGGGCCGCAACGTCTCGGTGGTGTACGGCGCGGCCGCCTCGGCCGTCGACGCGCACAGCAGGCCGGTCACAAGGAGCCCTCTCGCCATCGTCGCCAAGCGCGCCTCCGAGCGGGGGACAGCCGCCGCCCGACTTCCTATGCAATCTCCCGCTGGCCAGCGACCCCGTAGAAGATGCCTCCACCCGGCGGTTCCTCAGCGCGTCCGGTAGGCGCAGCCCGAGTGGGTGCGCCAGGGAGCCGCCACCTCGACCCGGTAGGGGTAGAGGCCAGGGCCCATCCCGTCGTCGCAGTCTTCCTCGCGGACCTGCACCGTCCACACTTCGCCGTCGGGGTCGGTCCACGCCACCGCCCCCGCGGGCGGGTCGTCGGGGACCCCGTCGCCGACCAGCTCGACCACCGCGCGCCCCTCTGGCGCGAAGCCGGGGGGGGCCCGCCAGACCGCGCCGGTATCGCCCATCTCCAGCGCCCAGAAGGGCTCGGTCCCAGAGGCCATCCATCGAGCGTCGGGGATCGTCCTCGTGCACGCCAGATCCGAGGCCAGCCAGTCTGTCGCGACGAGCGCGCCTCCCGCGTCTCGGGTTCCGGCCAGCAGGACCGGAAGGTGGGCGCGGGGTGAGGTCTCGGGCCGACCGGTGTGCCCGATCAAGATCTGGACCAGCGCGGCGGAGGCCTTCAGGGGGACGGACGCGTCGGCGTCACAGGGCCGGAAGGTGGGCGCGGCGGGATCGGACAGGTCGACCACGCCGTGGTGCCCGCCGCTCCCGTGGCCGTCTTCGGCCTCGTTGGCCGCTGGCGGGTCGGCCACAGGCGCCGGGGGCTGCGCCGCGCCGGCCCCCTCGACCTCGCGAAAGGACGCCACGATCGCAGCGCAGACGCCGTCGGCGAGGGGCTCGCCCTCGGCGTGCTCCTCGCACACCAGGCGGGTGAGGCCGATGTGGCGCGCGGTGCGGTGGGTGCGGCAGCCCATGCCCTCGGCGACGGTCTCGTCCGCACCCCCGCCCCCGTCGACCACCGTCACGACGACCGTGGGCGCGGGGCAGCGCCGGGGCGTGTCCACCGAGGGCGACGCCCGCAGCCCCGCCGCGTCCTGCGACACGTCCCAGTCCGCCGGGAGGTCGAGTCGGGCGCCCGACGCCGTCCAGGTCTTCATGTCGATCCGACCCGTCTGGGCGGGGACGGTCGCGGAGGCGCAGGCCAGCAGAAGCACGGGGGCCACGGTCGTCGGCAGGACGCGGTTCATGGGCGGGTCTCCATCGACACCCCGCCTATCCGCCCCCGGTCCGAGGGGGGCTTCCGGCGCCCGGTCTCGCCGCCCCGCGCCGGCCACACGCGAGAGCCTGCGCGCCAGCCCCGGGGGCCGACGCGGGGGCTCGCTACCGCAGCCGCGCCTGGTAGAAGACGTCGCCGGTGTCGATGTAGGGGGGCGCCGTAGGGGTAGGGGGCG
>JBDQIL010000620.1:0-3769 GCA_040264415.1 Myxococcota bacterium | reverse complement strand
CGCTGGCGGTGGGTCCCGGCCGCCTCGGGCTGCAGACCGGCTGGACCTTCGCCCGGATGCAGAGCGGTCTCACCGGAGACGCGGCCACGGGCGGCTTCGACCTGTCCCCCTTCTATCGGCTGGAGCTGTGATGCCCCGCGCCCACGCCTCGTTTCGAGCGGCCGCGGTCGCCGCGCTCCTGCCCGCCTGCTCCGAGTATGAGCTCAGCCCGGGGGCCGGGCAGCAGGCCGCCGGGGTGGTCGCCATCGACGTCGCTCCGCGAGCGATCGACTTCCTGGGCGCAGGCAGCGACGAGACGGTGCTCGAGTCCTTCTCGGTCACCAACGTGGGCCCGGCACGCGCCTCGCTCGATCCCCTGATCCTCGAGGCCACCGACTCCTTCACGCTGATCGCCGACGACTGGCCCGCCTACCTCGACCCCGGCGAGGGCGTGACGGTCGAGGTGGCCTTCTCCCCCGAAGCGGCGCAGGCCCGCACCGGGGTGGTGCAGGTGCGCAGCAACGACGACGACGAGCCCGAGATCCCGGTCACCCTCACCGGCTACGGGCTGGTGCCCGAGCTGCGCATCTCCCCCAACCCCCACGACTTCGGCGCGGTGCCCGTGGGCTGTGAAGACGACGTCGTCCTGTCGCTCGAGAACGTCGGGGAGGCCGAGCTGGTGCTCGACTCCATCGCCCTCGCCACCGATCCCGCCTTCGCGCTGGTCGAGGCCCCCACGCTGCCCTTCCGGCTGACCCCGGGCGCCTGGGTCGAGTCCCGGGTGACGTTCTCCCCCACCGCCCTCGGCGAGCCCGAGGCGACGTTGACCGTGACGTCGAACGAGCCCCTCGGCAGCCGCGACGCCAGCCTCTTCGGCGAGGGGGCTGGCGGCGACGCGCAGACCGACCGCTTCGACCTCGACGACGACCCCCCGATCGACCTGCTCTTCGCCATCGACCAGTCCTGCTCGATGGACGACGACGCCGCCGCGGTCGCCGCCGAGCTCGGGCCCCTGCTCGACGCCATCGACGACGTCACCGAGGGGTGGCAGGTGGGCGTGGTCACCCTGGACTCGGGCTGCGTCAACGATGCCATCTTCGACGCGTCGACGCCCAACCTGCAACAGCGCTTCACCGACGCGGCGCTGCTGGGCGACGATCGCGACGTCACCGACGACGAGGCCCTGCTCAAGCTGACCCATCGGGCGCTCTCGCAGACCGACGCTGGCGCCTGCAACGCTGGGCTGGTGCGCGCGGGCGCCGCCCTTCACCTGATCGTGGTCTCCGACGAGCCGGAGCGGAGCGCCCAGGAGCGGGCCGGATGGACCTGGGACTACTGGCTCGAGGCCATCCACAACGCCACCCCCGACGCCAGCGCGGTCGTGGTCTCCGGCATCGTAGACAAGGACGACTGCAACGACGGCGACGACGGCTACGCCGAGGCCATCGCCGCCACCGGGGGCGCCCACCTGTCGCTCTGCTCGGCAGACTGGACCGGCTACGCCGACGCACTCGCTGCCGCCTCTCTCTCGCGAACCTGGACCCTGCCGCTCTCCGAGGCTCCGGTCGACGGCACCCTCGCGGTCACCATCGACGGCGCGACGACCGACGACTGGCGCTACGACGCTGACACGAACGCGGTGGTGCTGGGCTCCGACCCCGGGGCGGCGCAGGTCGAGGTCACCTACGACGTGCGCACCCCCTGCCCTGAGCCCGACCGGTAGCGCACGATGTAGGGTAGATGTAGGCCCCATCGGTCGCGAACACCCGTCTCCTGGACGACCCCCCACACACACCGGGAGCCTCCATGACCCCGCTCACACCCCTCGGCCTGCTCCTTGGCCTCTGGGCGTCCCCTGCCTTGGCCGCCGACGACGCGCTGGTCCGCGCGACCCGCCTGCCCGTCGTGGCCAACGACCTGCGCGGCGCAGGCGTGCCCGAGGCCGACGTCGCCGCCGCCATCCGCACCACCCAAGAGCACGGCCTGAGCGCCGGCGAAGCCGAAGAGGTGCTCGAAGAGGGCGGCCGAGCGGCCCGCGAGCACGGCCCCATCGACAACTTCGGCGCCTTCGTGCAAGACCGCCTCGCCGAGGGCCTGCGCGGGCGAGACCTCGCCCAGGCCATCCGCGAGGAGCACGCCCGCAGCGGCAAAGGAAAGGGCCACGACAAGAGCAAGGGCAAGGGCGGCGGCCCGCCCGACGGCAAGGGCGGCGGCCCGCCCGACGGCAAGGGCGGCGGCCCGCCCGACGACAAGGGCGGCGGCCCGCCCGACGGCAAGGGCGGCGGCGCCCCCGACGCCAAGGGCAAGGGCAACTCGCAAGGCAACAGCAACCCATCCAGCGGCCAGGGCCGCGGCAAGGGGAAGAACCGATGACCAGCCCACGCTCCCTCCTCTTGATCGCGACGCTCGCGATCGCTCCCGCGTCCGCCCTCACCCTCAGCGCCTGCGGCGGCGACGTCGCCACGTCGAGCGGCGCATCCGTCGATGCGGCACAGGCCCGCGAGCTGGGTGCCATTGCAAAGCGCATCCAATCCAACCCCGAACAAGCTGACGCGACCCTGAAGGAGGCCGGCCTCAGCCGCGCCCAATTCGAGGCCGCCGTGTACACCATCGCCAGCGACCCCGCGCTGTCCAAGGCCTACGCCTCGGCGCTCTGATCGCTCGGGCTGATCGCTCGGGCGCTGGATCTGCCGACGCCATGATCTCCGCCGCGCGGTCGGCCCTCTCGGGGTCCCGCGCGACGCCTGAGTGGGACCGGTCCTACAAAACGCTTGTGTGCACGGGCTCACTGTGCTACATTAGTGAGGTCGGACGCAATGTGCTGATGTCCGGCGCACACCAAACCCTGTTCCCAGTTCCCTGGAGTTCCCTCTGCGACGCCGCCGCTCCCGCCAGACCCCGACCCGCGACCCCAACGAGCCCCGCACCAACGATGAGATCCGGGTCCCCCGCGTCCTCCTCATCGATGATGACGGCACCCGGCTCGGGCAGTTCCTCACCAAGGACGCCCTCGACATGGCGCAGCACAAGAAGCTCGACCTGATCGAGGTGGCCCCCCAGGCTCGCCCCCCCGTCTGTCGCATCGGCGACTACGGCAAGATGAAATACGAGCGGAAGAAGCGGCAGAAAGAGGCCAAGGCCAACCAGCATCAGGCTCAGGTCAAAGAGCTCAAGGTCCGCCCCAAGACCGACGACCACGACATGCGTGTTCGGATCCGGCGCGCCCGCAAGTTCCTCAAGCAGGGCAACAAGGTCAAGATCACGGTGCGCTTCCGCGGCCGCGAGCACGCCCACCACGACATCGGCGCCGACCAGTGCATGCGCCTCGCGCGCAGCGTCGAGAAGTTCGGGAAGATCGAGACGCGCCCCCGGATGGACGGCCGGCAGATGCACATGCTGCTGGCCCCCCGGAAAGACGCCGTCGCCAACGCCGGTTGATCCCCGGCCGCGCCGGCCACACCGGCCAGCCCCGCCCCCCGGACCCGCGGAGAATCAGCTCCCGCGTCGGTCCACCGTTGACATCCCACAAGGAGGACCATGTACGTCATCAAGATTGGAGAACAGAAGCAAGACGAATTCGAGACGCGGAAGAACGCCGTCCAGGCGGCCCGCGAGCTCAGCGCCAACCGCCACAGCCCCGTGCGTGTGCTGCGCGACGGCGGCGTCGAGCGCCTCGTCTACAACCGCGGCCGCTTGACGGAGGGCGCGTTCATCACGCCCGAACGTCGCCGCCGCGTGGGCCGCTTCTCCTGACTTGAACCTCCTCGCGCCCCAGGCCCATCGCCTGTGG
>JBDQIL010000619.1:0-3771 GCA_040264415.1 Myxococcota bacterium | reverse complement strand
CCTGGGCAGCGTGCAGCCAGCCGTCGGGCTTCGTCTCCGACGACAGCGACTGCGATGACGGGGCTGTCGGGGTCAACCCGGGCGCCGCCGAGGTCTGCGACGGGGTCGTCGATGAGGACTGCGACGGGCTGGTCGACGACGACGACCCCGGCGTGACGGCCACCTCCACTTGGTACCTCGACGCCGACAGCGACGGCTACGGAAACGCCACCCGCAGCTCCGACGCGTGCGTGGCGCCGTCGGGCACCGTGGCCGACGCCACCGACTGCGACGACCTCGACGCCACCGCCTTCCCAGGCGGCACCGAGGTCTGCGACGAGGCCGACAACGACTGCGACGGGACCACCGACGAGGACGACGCCTCAGACGCCGTCACCTGGTACGCCGACAGCGACGCCGACGGCTACGGCGACCCAGACACCACCGATGTGGCCTGCGACGCTCCCTCGGGCTTCGTCTCAGACGACAGCGACTGCGACGACGCCGACTCGGGCGCCTACCCCGGCGCCACCGAGACCTGCGACGGGGTGGATGAAGACTGCGACGGCGACACCGACGAGGACGTGCTCGGCGACGGGGCCGCCTGCGCCGCCGAGTCGTGCGACGCCATCCTCGACGCGCGACCAGCGGCGAGCGATGGCACCTACACCCTCGACCCCACCGGCACCGGCGCCACAGACACCTACACCTGCGACATGACCACCGACGGCGGCGGCTGGACCCGCATCATCCGGTGGAACCGCGAGGACGACGGCGACACCGTCGCCGACCTCGAGGGGCTGATGACCGAGAACTTCAACAACATGGGCAACTGGGCCGACCGCACCGGCTACATCCGGTGGAACGACGGGACCTCCGGCGCCAAGGCCCTCGACTACGATCTGGCCGTGGACGTGCCCAACGCGAGCGAGGGTCGGTTCACGGTCGACTACTACGGCTACTCGATGGAGCAGTCGTCGGTCTTCTTCTACGTCTCGACCTCGGCGGGGACCGAGGAGAACCTCATGTGCTACGGCCTCGTGAGCGGGTCGCTGACCTACTACTCGGCCACCGAGCGGTCCTACCTGCCCAGCTACACCTGCCCGAACACGGCCAGCGGCAGCTTCACCGAAGAGCTGACCGACGACACGACGGTCTTCTCCGACGAGATCACCGGACTCCACTTCACCAGCCTGCACCATGACAACGGCACGGGCGACTGGTCGTACCTCTACGACTTCGAGTTCTGGGTGCGATAGCCGCCCGGATCAGCCCCCATCGACGCAGCGCACCTGGGCCTCTTGCAGACAGCTCACCTGGCACGAGAGGCGCTCTGCTGGGGTGGCTCCGTCTTCGGAGAGCGCCTGGTCGACCGCCGAACAGAGCTGGCCGCGGCCCTCCTCCATGGCCCGCCACGCGGGGGCTTCGAGGTCGATGGGCCGCCCTCGCCAGCATTTCGACACCGCGAGATCAGCGAAACAGAGCTGCTTCTTGGCGAGCTCTGGCTCGGCGTAGCAGTAGACGCGGGCGCGCTTGGCCACCTCGGCGCCGCAGGTCTCGGCGTCGCCTGCGGCGGTCGCCGACGCCAGGGTTCCTGCCGTTCGGAGGGTCTGGCTCTCGACCGCGCGGTCGACCAGGTCTTCGAGGCGCTGAAGCGCGGCCTTGCGCGCGGGGGCCTCGGCCTTGCCGGTGCCGGTCACGGTCCATTGGCCGGAGAGCGCGCACGCGCTGGTCGGGCCGGCGTAGACGGCCTCGCAGCGGGTGGGCGGGCCGGCGAGAGCGGCCGTGGCGAGCAGCAGGGTCAGCACGAAGGCCTCCGAGCGGGGGGCTGCCCCGGGTACGGAAGAAGGAGCCACGGGGATGAGGCGTGGGCGCATTCTATCCCCAGCAGCCGCGACCCGTTCCGGGTGCGACGCCGGCCAGACCGCGCACCAAGGGGCGGTGCCGGTCCAGCGACGGGGCGCAGCCTCGACCCCCTTGAGTCGAGCATGGGCCAATGGGCAGGCGGCGTGCCGGGCACCTGCATCCAGACGGCCTCGACTTCGGCCTTCAAGCGGCACGACTCGACGAGGGCGGCGGCGGTGAGCGACACCCGCTGCGCCCGCGATGCGGCGTCGAGCGCCTTCACCACCTTGGCCAGGGCGCGATCGTCGCAGGACGGGGCCGCGTGGGCAGCGCCTTGACCGGCGAGGGTCATGGCGCGAAGAGACCCACCCTGGTTCAGTGCTCTGGCTTGCGGCGCAGGGCCTTCTTCTCGCCGCGCTGCTTCTTGTTCTGGAGCCGTCGGCGGATCGAGCCCCCGGTGGGGCGGGTGCGGCGCCGGTGCTTCTTGGGGCGCTGCGACTCGATGAGCTTCTGGGCCATGCGCTCGAAGGCCACCTCGAGGTTCTGATTCTGCGAGCGGCGCTCGGTGGCGGTGACCACCTTGCCCGAGGGCAGGTGCGTCAGCCGAACGGCGGTCTCGCGCTTGTTGGAGTGCTGCCCGCCCGGCCCACCGGCGCTGTAGCGCTCGACCAAGCAGTCGCGCTCGAGGCTGGCGCGGTCGGTGGGGTGGCGGTCCATGTCGGGACTATAACCGCCGCCTCGAGCCAACCGCCCCGCCCTACTCCACCTGCGACACCACAGACGGATCGAACGGAACCGCCTCCCAGTCGTCGGTGCACACATCTACGACGACCTCGGCTCGCACCGACAGCTCCGCGCCCGGGCAGCCGGCCACCGTGACGAAGCTGCGCGAAGACACCGGCACCTCGACCTCGAAGCGCTCCTGATCGGGGAGGTCGGCGGCGGCCCGCGCCAGCCGCGCGCTCGCGACCCGGTCACCCAGTCCGGCGATGGAGGCGGGCGGAGACGTGGACGGCTCGATGACCGGCAGGGCCGCCGGATCCGCCTCGACGTCGGAGACGTAGACGGCCACCCCGCAGTCGTCGGTCTCGCCGAGGTGGGTGACCCAGAGCGACAGGGCGGCGCCGGTCACGTCGGTGGCTCCGCGCAGGCCGGCGGTCTCGGCGACCGTCAAGAAGAGCCCACCCGGGACCTCCGCCTCGGCCAAGACGTCGGCGGTGACCGACTCGGACCAGACGGAGAAGCACTCTTCATCGCCGGTGTCTTCCAGGGGGTCGCATGCGGCCAGGCCGATCAGCAGGACGGAGATCCGGGCGGCGCTCACGGCACCACCTCCAGACGGATCTCTCCGTCGCGCGCTTCGGTGTAGAAGGCGCTGACCGCGACGGTCGCGCGACCCGAGACCGCTGCCCCGTCGGTGAGCAGCGCGAGATGCAGCTCGGCTGGAACGTCGAGGCCCGTGTGAATCGTATCGGTGGCGCCCCCCGACTCTCCGTCGAGCGCGCCACGCACCATCACGCTCCCCAGCAGCTCGGCGTCGTCGGGCAGGGCGCCGTCCCACGGGGCCGGCAGCTGGTACAGCGAGAGCAGCGCCGACTCATCGGTCGGGTTCTCCACGTCGAGGATCAATGACAGGTCGGTGATGTCTGCGCGGCGCACCTCGCCGGTGGTCTCCACCGACACGGTGACGGCGGACGCGCCGTCCTCCCAGGTCAGCGGGTCGAGGTCGACCGACGCAGACACGTCGAAGAGCGCCTGGCTCGTGGCGATCGACGCCAGGGCGGTGAGGCCGAGCAGCGCCGGGGTCAAGGCGTCGCGAATCGAATGGGGCAGCGGGCGGTTCATGGGCTCCTCCTGGCCACCCGTGCAGCAAGTTGCGTACCATGCACCGTGACGGCACTCTGGGCGACCTCGCGCCCCCTCCCCCGCCCGATCGCGACATGGATG
>JBDQIL010000618.1:0-3780 GCA_040264415.1 Myxococcota bacterium | reverse complement strand
GGTCTACGGCGTGCGCCTGATCGGCGGCGAGACCAGCCTCGCCGACGTGCGCGACGCGTTGGTCGAGTCCACCGACGCGGGCGCTGTGGTCATCAACAACTCGTGGGGCTACGGCGGCACCTGCCCCGACATCCCGCTGTTCGGCGTCTTCCGGACCGCCTTCGACTACGCCGAGGAGCAGGGCCGCGGCGGCCTCGGCACCGCCATGGTCTTCTCGGCGGGCAACGACGGCTGCGACCACTCCAACAACGAGATGCTCGCCTACGAGACCGTCGTGGCGGTCTCGGCGGTCAACCATCGCGATCGGCTCGAGGGCTACTCGGTCTGGGGAGACATCGTCGACATCGCCGGTCAGGCCGGCGGAATCGTGACCACCGACATCTCGGGCGAGCGCGGCTACGGCAGCCACCGCGGCGACCAAGACTACACGGGCGGCTTCTCCGGCACGAGCTCAGCGGCGCCGGTGATCTCGGGCGTGATGGCGCTGATGTTCGCGGCGAACCCCGACCTCACGGTGGGAGAGGCCCGGCAGGTGCTGTGCGAGACGGCGACCCGCATGAACCCCGCCGACGGCGACTACGACGCCGACGGGTGGAGCCCCTACTTCGGGTGCGGCCGCCCCGACGCGGCCGCCGCAGTGAACGCCGTGGCCAACTCGGCCCCGGGCGCGCCGACGCTGGTGGCTCCGCTCGACGCGGCCTGGGAGCAGCGCGTGCTGCTGCAGTGGGAGCCCTCCGACGACGCCGACGGCGACCCGCTGGCCTACAGCGTGTCGTGGTGGGTGGGCGACGCGCCCGACGCAGCCGACGGACCGAACGTCGTGGTCGTGACCGGCGACACGGTGCTCGATCTGACCGGCGAGGTCGGGGCGGGCGATCAGGTGGGCTGGACGGTGTCGGCCGCAGACGCCTGGACCGCCGGCCCCGCGAGCGAGCCGGCTGGCTTCTCGGTGGAGGCCACCCCCCAGCCCCCCGAGCCGGTCCTCGACTCCGGGGAGACCGGCGTGGACGCCGGCCCCACCTCGGAGGTCGACGCCTCTGGCGGCTGCGCGACCGCGCCGGTGGGTGGCGGCGTCGCCGCCCTGCTGGCCCTGCTGGGCGTGGCGCGCCGCCGGCGCTGACGGATCGGGGCGCGGCGCGCCCGCTACGGTGCCTCGGCCACCTGGGTCAGGTGCCGCTCGAGGGCGTGGTGCGCGGCGGTCATGATGGGCCCCGGGCGGCCGCCGCCCACCCGGTGGGCGCCCACCTGCACCACCGGCCGCAGGCCGCGGAGCGCCGAGGCCATGGCCACCTCGCTGGTGGCGGCGAGGTCGCTCCAGCGGGTGGCGCCGGCGACCACCTCGAGACCCAGCGCGGCGAAGGGCGCGGTGAGCAGGCGGCGGGTCACGCCCGGCAGGGCGCCAGCACCCTGGGTGACGATGCGCCCGCCGCGCGCGAAGAGAAGCGTGGACGTGAAGCCCTCGAGCAGGGCGCCGTCGGGCCCCTCGAGCACATGGTCGTCGGCCGCGCGGTCGGTCTCCCACGAGCGGCGGTCGGCTCTCCACGCGCTGTCTTTGGCGGCTGGGACCGTGCGCGCTGCGCCGGGCCGCGCGCAGGCCAGGCGCGCGCCCGCCGCGCAGGGGGGCGCGAGGGGCCAGCAGGCGAGCACGCCACCGCCGTCGGGGTGCAGGTCGAGCAGCATGGCGGTCGGCCCCGGGGAGCCGTCGCGGCCCGCCGCGCGCAGGGCGGCCCGCAGCGCTCGCCGGGTGTGGGTGGGGCGCCACCCGAGCGCCGCCGCCGAAGCCCACAAGCGATCGAGGTGGTGCGTCAACCCGGGCACCCCTCCGCCCTCGACCCGCCGCATGGCCGTGTAGATGGAGCCGGGGGGCGGCCGCAGGTCAGCCGCTTCGGGTCGGCGGTCGAGATCGAGCCGCCGCAGCGGGGGCCGGGTGTGGGCCGAGTGGGGCATGCAGGGCGCCTATCCTCGGCCGCCCGTTACGTGGGAGGCTCCGCCTCGGGAGACCCCCATGCTGCTGTCGCTGGCCCTGCTCGTCTCGCCCGCTGGGGCCGAGTCCCCCGGCGTGCTGCCGAAGGGCTCCGAGGTGGTCTACAGCGGCGCGGGGTTCACCACCTTCGGCTCGCTGAAGCAGCAAGACGCCGCGGGCCGCTCCGAGGTGGTCCAGCGCGACCGCGAGCTGCGCCCCCGCGTCGACCTCTACGGCTCCCTCGGCCTCACCGACGGCCTGCAGCTGAGCGCCTCAGTGCCGGTGGTGGGGTCGGTGGTCTCGGATGATCCGGCGCTTCAGCCGTGCCCCGAGCTCCTCCAGAGCGAGGGCTATTGCGACGCCTACCTCACGGTGGGCGAGGCCCGCATCGACGCCCGCTACGGCTTGCTGCGCCGCCGCACCAAGGTCACCGCCGGCCTCGCAGCGCTCGTGGACAACTGGAACGCCGGCCGCCGGGGCCAATACAACTCCGCCGGCAGCGGCCGCACCCAGCTCGAGGCCTTCGTGGTCACAGGGGGCGCGGTGAAGGCGGGTGACTGGCGGCTGCGCGGGCTGATCTTGGGCGGCTACGCCTACGCCCTGGCGCCGAGCGTGACCCCCACGGGGGGCGGCGCCCCGCTCAAGGCGCCGGGCGACTCGGTGCGCGCCAGCGTCGAGGGCCGCGCCAACGCGCCCGGTCCGCTGGCCTTCGAGCTGGGCGTGCACGCCCAGCAACGGCTCACGGGCGTGCCCCTCGACAGCGCGTGGGTGGACGACTGG
Organism: Myxococcota bacterium; assembly: GCA_040264415.1. Taxonomy (GTDB): domain Bacteria; phylum Myxococcota_A; class UBA796; order UBA796; family UBA2385; genus M30B51. Next base: position 1,037 of record JBDQIL010000618.1, on the reverse strand, counting down.
TTCCGGTCGAGCCTCGATCGCTGGAATGTCCTGCAGTACCGCGCGGTCGCCGTGAGCGGGAAGGTGAGCGTCGACCTGCCGAAGTCCATGGGCCTGCACGGGGGCCTCACCCGGACCGTCTCCGTCGAGAATGGCCCCGCCGACCTGACCGACGTGTCGGTGGGCTGGCATCGCTACTTCGCACCCTGAGCTGAACACCGTGATGCCCAACGTCGTCCGAGGGTCGGGGATCGTGGCCTTCGCTGCCGCGCTGGTGCTGGCCGCAGCGGTCTTCGCGCCGCGGGTGCGGCCGCCGGCGCAGCTCAGCCCGCAGCCTCCGGTGGAGCTCGACGCGGCCCGACAGTGGCTGCGCGCGCGCCCCGGCCTACGGGCCACCCCCATCCTCGGACACCCGGAGTGGGCGCCGGTGGCCGCCGCGCCCGACCTCGCGCTGGCCTGGCGCCACGGCCTCGACCCCCGGGCGCTCTCCCCGTCGGCGCTGGTCGGGGTCTCGGCCCACCGATGGCCCCTCCCCCTGCTGCGCGACGGCGCCCGGGCCACCGGCCTCGACGCAGAGGCGGTCGCGTTGCTGCTCGACCCCCCGTGGGCCGACGCCTTCGCGGCCCGGTGCCCGGCCCCGGCTCGCCTGGCGCCGGTCTGTCAGGGGCGGGCGGCGGCCGCCGCTGCGGTCGATGCCTGGGTGCGGAGCACGCTGGCCACCGGCGACCCGGCGTGGGCGTGGGCGCTGCTGGGCGCCATGCCCGACCTGGGCCCTCGGGGGGCGGCGGTGGCCATCGACCTCCTCCGAGACGGCCCGCCGCCGGCCCGCGCCCGGGCGGTGGTGGCGCTGGCGTGGGCGGATCCGGTCGGCGCGGTCCCCACCCTGCGGGCCCTGCTCGCCGAGCCGGGCCCGCTGGTCCCGCTGGTCGCCGCGCTCGAACTCGGCCGCCTCGGCGCCGCCGACGCCGACGCCGATCTGGCGGCCCTTCAGTCCCGCCTCGCCGGGTCGGGCGACGCCGTGCTGGTGGCCTACGCCCGCGGGCAGGGCGCCGGTGGCC
>JBDQIL010000617.1:0-3780 GCA_040264415.1 Myxococcota bacterium | reverse complement strand
GCCTCGACAACCTCCGGCAAAGGGTCCTCGACTACATCCGCTACTACAACGTGGTCGATGCCAAGCCCCACCGATGGCGAATCAACGCCGACGACTTGCTGGCCAAGTTCCGGATCGCCACTTCCGGCCCGGTGAACTAGCGCCGCCTCGCCGCGGGGTTCAGCCGCCCAGCTCTTCCAGGATGACGGTGCGGGCCAGCCCACCGTCGATGTCGGCCTTGTGGGCGCGCATGACGGCGCCCATCACCTTGCCCAGCTCGCGCGCCTCGCTGGCGCCGGTCTGGGCGATGGCCTCGCGTACCCACACCCGGGTCTGTTCGGCGTCGGCGAGCTGGGGCAGGAACCCCTCGATCACCGCGAGCTCCCCGGCCTCCTGCTCGACCAGGTCGGCGCGACCCGCCTGCTCGTAGGAGTCGATGGAGTCTCTGCGCTGCTTGGCCAGCGTGCGCAGCAGGCCCACGGCCCGCTCGTCGGACACCGTCTCGGAGTTGTCCTCCTTGCGGGCGTTGATGAAGACCGCGCGGATGCCACGCAGGGCGCCGAGGCGGGCCTTGTCTTTGGCCTTCATGGCCGCTTTCATCTGGGCGGTGACGTCGTCGTAGATGCTCATCGGGTTCCTCGGGGGATCAAGCTGCGGTGATGGAGAGGTCGGGGATGCGGATCCAGGGCAGCAGGCGCGTGCCGTGCATCCGGAGCCGGTCAGACGAGCGCGCGTCGATCTGACGCAGGCACGCCCAAACGTTGCCGGCCACGGTGGTCTCGTGGATGGGCGTGAGGGCGCCGTCTTCGATCAGGAAGCCGCCCTTGACGACCCCCGAGAAGTCGCCGCTCACCGGATCGGTGGAGCCGCTGAAGCGGGTCACGAGCACGCCCAGCGGGAGCTCGTCGCGGAGCTGCTGAGACGGCACCGTGCCCGGATCGATGGAGAGGCTGGCCAGCCCGACGGCGGGCTGCGCGTCGGCCCCGCCCACGGCGTTTCCGGTGCTCGCCGCGCCCGCGGCGGCGCCCTCGCGGCTGTCGAAGAGGAAGCCCTGCAACACCCCGTCGTCGATCAGCCGGCGCGCGCGGCGCGGCTGCCCTTCCCGGTCGAAGGGCGCCAACGCGAAGCCCGCGAGCCCCGCGCCGCCGTCGCGCAGCGTGAAGCCCGGCGCGGCCACCGACTCACCGAGTCGGCCGGCGAGGGGGCTCCGGCCCACCCGCACGCTGGCGCCGCTCAGGGCCGTGAGCAGGGGGCTGAGCAGGAAGTCACCCACCGCCCAGGGCGGCAACAGCACCGGCCCGCGAAACGACCGGCCCGCGCGGGGTCGAAGCGCCCCGACGCAATTGGCCACGAAGCGGTCGAAGGAGGCACAGAGGGCGGGCTCGAGGTCGTCGAGGGCCCGCACCCGGTCGCCGTCGTAGGAGAAGCTGCCGGGGGTGCCGTCTTCGACCGCCATGCCGAAGAGGTCGCCGCCGATGGACGCGCTGGCGAAGGCGGCCGACACGCCCTCGGTCGAGGCCACGGCGCGCAGCCCGCGGTGCAGGCTGACCTCGCCATGTCCACCACCACGCGGGGATCGGCGGCCCGCACCCGCCGCAGGTGGTCGGTGGCGATCCGCGCCAGATCGCCGGCCTCCAGACCGGCGAGCGACGCGTGCGTGGCATCGGGGGTGTGGGGGATCTCGACCGGCGCGGGCAGGCAGGCCAGCTCGTCGACCGGCGAGGCCCGCGCCACCGCGACCGCCTCGGCGGCGAGCTGGGCGATGCCGTCCGCCCGATTGGTGGTGGCGAAGCCCACCCGACCCCCGACCAGCACCCGCAGCCCCAGGGTGGTCTCTTCGGAGATCTTCACCTGGTCGAGGTCGTTCTTCGCGAGCGTCACCTCGATCGAGGCGTCGGCGTCGACGGCGGCCTCAGCCCCGTCGGCGCCCGCGGCAGCGGCGGCGGCGACCGCTCGGCGTGCCAGCTCCAGGGCCTGCGCTCGATCCATGCGTCCTCCAGGGGCGCGCGCGGCGCCCAGTCGGGGTCCTCTTGACGGGCCTCAGCCCTGTTCGCCACCCAAGAGCACTTCGCAGCGCACGTACGGCCCGCCCGCGTCCACCTTGGCGGGCTGCCCCTTGCCGCAGTGCCCGCTGCCCAGGTCCCAGACGAACTCGCGCGACACGGCGTCCACGCTCCGCAACACGTCGAAGGCGTTGCCGGTGATGGTGACACCGCGCACCAGCTCAGCCAGCTTCCCGTTGCGGATGCGCCGCGCGCTGGTCACGCCGAAGGTGAACTCTGCCGTGGCGTCGGCCTGCCCGTTGCGGGGCCCTTCGAGCAGGTAGCCGTCTCTCGTGGTGGCGATCATCTCGGCCAGGCTCGAGGTGCCGGGCTCGATGTAGGTGTTGCGCATGCGCACCAGCGGCGCGTCGGCGTACTCCCAGGCCCGGGCGTTGCCCGTGGGCGCCACCCCGAAGCGGGCCGCGGTCTCGCGGTTGTGCAGGTAGCCGACCAGGATCCCGTCTCGGATGATCTCGGTGCGCCCGGCGATCACGCCCTCGTCGTCGACCGGGATGGTGCCCCCCGCGCCCACGACGTGCTCGCTCTGCCCCGAGTCACACAGCGTCACCAGGTCGGACGCCACCCGCTGGCCGAGCTTGCCTTTGGCGGCCGAGCCCGACAGCACGAAGTCGGCCTCGACGGTGTGCCCGATGGCCTCGTGCACCAGCAGACCGACGATGGACGGCGCCATGATCACGGTGGTGCGGCCCCCCTCGGCCACGCGGGCGCCCAGGAGATCCACCGCCATGGACGCAGCGCGATCGGCGAGCTGGTCGGGCGGCGTGCGGAAGAGGCACGCCCACCCCGCCGACACCCCCACGCTCTCCGACGCCGAGGTCATCTGCCCGTCGCGCTCTGCGACCGCGTTGACGTGCATCTCGGGGCGGGCGATGCGAAAGGAGCAGTCGGCGCCGTCCGAGGTGACGATGGCCTTCTGCTCGAAGATCTCGGAGTAGGTGGCGGAGGCGCTGCGCACCAGAGACGAGCTCGACCGCGCGCGCGCCTCGAGGTCGATGGCGAGCTGCACCCGGGCCTCGGGACCCCGGGCGAGCAGCTCATCGATGTCGGGGGTCTCGAAGTCGCCCACCGCCAGATCGACTGCGGGCAGATCAGGCACCCGCTCGGACCGCATCGACGCGGTGGCCAGCGCCGCCGCCCGGGCTTGCTCGATGGCCCGCCGCACGGCCGGCACGGTGGCGTCTCCGGTGGTCGCGAAGCCCCAGGTGCCGTTCGCCATGACGCGCACGCCCACGCCATCGCGCCGCCGGAGGGTCGTGCGCTCGACCCGCCCCTGCTGGACCGTGGCCCGGCGGAAGGTCTTCTCGTGGGAGCGCAGCTCGACGAAGGCGTCGTCGACGCCAGATTCTTCAAGGGCACGACGGAGCAGGGCGCGCATGGGACCTCCCGGGCCCCCGGGCCTATCCCATCGAAGCCTGCGACGACCCCTGGCGCTCGAGCCGGGCCTGACGCAGGAGCCAGGCCGGCAGCCCGACCGCAGCGGCCCAGAACACCACGCTGAGCTGAAGCTGGAGCAGGCCCGCGGACTGGAAGACCCCGGAGACGGCCGTGTCCGACCCGCCTGGAAGGGTCCCCACCGCCACGAGCCCGCTCGACCGCGCGACGACCGGGGCGACCTCGAAGGCGACCTGCGTGGCGATGCGCTCGACCATCGCCTCTGGCGCGGTCACGGCCACCAGCGCGAGGCCAGCCGCCAAGGGCAGCAGCAGCCAGACCAAGCGGGGATCGGACGGGGGGGTGG
>JBDQIL010000616.1:0-3784 GCA_040264415.1 Myxococcota bacterium | reverse complement strand
GGCCTGGGCCCAGGGGGTCGGGGCCGTTGTGAAGGCCGACCGACGCGCCCACCCAGGGGGTCGGGGCCGTGGCCCGGGCGGGCAACGGCGCGAGCAGCGAGGCCAGCAACGTGGCGCGGAGCAGGCCCCGCATCAGAAGTTGGTCCAATCGACGTTGTCGCTCGCGGCGTCGGTGTCGGTCTCTCCGCCCACCACGAACAACACGGCCGACTCCTGGGTGGAGCCGGGCAGGTGCCGGGGGGCCGACAGGCCCGTGGAGAGGCTGTTCCAGTTGCGCACGTTGGGGATGCGGCTGGGCTCGAGCTCGGCCGAGGCGCCGCCCGCCGACGGCGTGTCTTGCTGGCCGCCGAAGGCGTAGAGGAAGTTGCTGGCCGACGCCGCCGCGAAGCCCGCGCGGGCGGGGGTCATCGATCGGGTCGTGCCGTCGCTCACGAGCGCGCCGCGCTCGTCCACGTAGAAGGCGTCCACCGTGCCCACCGGGCCGCTGTTGGCCACGCCTCCGGCGAAGAAGACCCAGGACTCTCCGGGCTCGACCACGCTGTGCCAGGTGGCGTCGAGGGTCATGGCGCCGCAGCGCGTGCGCGCTTGGCTGAGGCGCGTCGGCAAGATCTGCCAGCTGCCGAGCGTCTGGCGGCCCGGCCCCTCGATGGTGACCGGCAGCACCTCGATCAAGTGGCGCGGCTGCCCGGTCGTGTCGGTGCCGCCTGCGGCGTAGAGGTAGACCACGTGGGGGTCGGGGAAGGGGTCGTCGGCCACTGTGACGCACATCGAGGCCCGCGGGATGACCAAGCGCTCGACGGTGGCCCACTCACCGAGGTCGCCCTCGCGAAGGGGCCCAATGGCCGGATCGACCGCGCCGCCGGTGTCGGTGAACGACGCCGTGGTGCTCTCTGCGAGCAGGACCTCGTCGAGGCCCGGCACGGCGCCCGCGTCGGGTGCGCGGTAGATGCGGTAGCCCACCGCGTCGGGCACCGGCGCCCACGACAGCGTGACGGCCCAGTCGTCGCCGGTGTCGGGCACCGTGATCACCACGAGGTCGGCCGCGAGGCCCTCTCCGCCTGGGTTGGTGGCGTCGTCAGCCGCGAAGGTGGCCGACACCCGGTACGACCAGGTGCCGGGCGCGAGGCCCGCGTCGGCCGGGGTGAGCGCGATCGACTCGAAGAAGGGGGCCGAAAGGGGGTCGAGGATGTGGGCCCGCAGGGTGGAAGGCACGGGCGCGGAGTGGTCGCTCCCCCCCACCAGGTACAGGAAGTCGGCGATGCGGACGATGCCGGCGAGCGTGCGGGGCACGGGCAGGCTGCGGGGTTGTGGCCGCCACGCGCCGAGGTCGCCGTAGACCCCGACCGGCGCCACCTCGATGCTGGTGAGCGCGCTGCTGGGATCTCCGGCGTCTCCGCCGATGGCGTACAGCCAGCGCCGCACCGACGAGGTGCGTCCGGCGGCCGCCGCCGGCGCCCGTCGGGCCGTGTTCAGGGTGGGCCCGACCTGCCACGGGAACAGGTTCTGCGCCGGGTTGGTGACCGACACGGCCGAGAAGCGCGCGCTGGCGCCGTCGGCGTTCTCGAGGCGCACCACGCACACGGCCTGGTTGAGGCTGGCCACGTCTGGGATCACCACAGCGGCGCTGTAGGTGGACGAGACCGGGGTGGTGGACAGGGTGGTCTCGATGGCGCCGTCGCGGCAGACCAGCTCGACCGTGGGGTCGCGGAAGCCGGCACCCTGCAGGGTGAGCTCGGGGGCGCCCCGATTCTCGAGGGTGCCGGGCGTGACCGATCGGATGACCGGCGGCTCGAGGGTCACGATCTCCAGCGCCGCCTCGAGCAGCCCCGCGGTGCCATCGGGGTTGAGCACCAGCAGGTCGAGGTCTCCGGTGTCCAGACCTTCGGGGACGATTCCAGCCAGCAGGGTCTCGCTGCGCGCCTCGGTGGCGTAGACCCGCGCCGGCGGGCGGGCTCCCGTGGGGTCGACCAGCCAGGCCCGGGCGCCTGGCTCGAGGCCCGTCGCGCCCGTGGGCAGCGGATCCGTGAGCGACACTTCGATGGCGGTGGGTGAGAAGCGCCACGCCTGGGCCGGCTCGACCGACGCGAGCGGCAGGTCGCTCGCGGCCAACACCTCGACGGTGGCCGAGGGGGTGCCGGGGCAGTCCGCTCCCTGGTCGACCACCACCTGCCAGGGTCCGGTGTGCAGCGTGTCGGGGAGGGTGACCTGCACGCGGTCGGGTTGCTCCGGGTCCCAGGTCCATGTGGGGGTCACGGCAGCCCCCGCTTCGTCGAGCAGGGTGACGTCTGTGATCTCGTCGAAGACCCCGGCCAGGCTGGCCAGCACCTGCATCGACCGGCCCTCGGGCGCGAACGGGGGGTCGACTGCGAACGTCACCGGCGGCACGCGCACCGTGACCGCCTCGGCCAGGGCGGCGTCGCAGCCCCCCTCGCTGGTGAGGCTGAGATCGTGGATGCCGGGGGGCAGCGCGCCGTCGGGGACCACCACCTGCACGGCGCGGGAGTCGATGAAGTCGACCGGTCCGAGCGCCACGCCCCCCACAGTGGCCTGCATGTCGGCGACCAGGCGCACGCCTTCCACCTGCAGCACGGTGCCGGTGTCGCACACTTCGTCCGGCGTGACCACCGAGACGGTGGGTGGGCTTCGGACCGCCAAGGCGATGGGGGCGCTCTCCTCGCAGTCGGCCGGCGCGGGGTTGGCCAGCACCAGCCCGTAGACGCCGGTGGACAGCGCTGAGGGAGAGACGGTCAGGGTCGCCCGCTCGCACACCTCCACCGACGGGTCTTGCGGGAGCGGCACACAGCCTTCGAGCGCGTCGGGCGTCACGGTGTCGTCGCCGAGGGTGATCGTGACGGGCTCACCGTTGACCTGCAGCAGGCCGCTGCCTTCGATCACGAGGGTGGTCTCGCCTTCGCTCTGGCAGACGTCGGCGGGGCTCACGGCGAGCTCGGTGGGGGCCCCCACCACCGCCAAGGCGTCGGCGAGGACCCGTGGATCGGCGCCGCCAGCGGTGACCCTGAGATCGAAGCGGCCCGCCTCGAGACCCAAGAAGCGGTCGAGGCTCACGTCGAGGCGCTCCGCCGAGGCCACCGACAGCCGAGGGTCTCCCTCGGAGAGGGTGATGGAGAGCCCGCTGCCGTCGCCGCCATCGAGGCCCCTCGCCGCGGTCAGGGTGACCTCGGGGCCCGAGAGCCGGGGCGCGTCGCCGAGGGCGCCGACCACCGCCGGCCCCAGGTTCTGCCCGCGGATGACGAAGGTCTCTTCGAGATCGTCGGACAGGCAGACCAGCCCTGGGGTGGCGTTGTCGATCCGAGGCGCCGGCGTGTCGAGCGCGCAACCGGCCAGCAGTCCGTTGAACAGCCCGGCTGCGCCGGCGATCAGGGCGGTTCGCAGGTGCACGGGCTCCTCTCAGGCGTCGGTGGCTGCCGTCGAGCGCCGGCGGCCCAGGACGCCGCCAGCGAGGAGCAGCAGCGGCAGGGGCAAGGCCGAGAGCGGGCCATCGGTGTCGCTGGTGGCACACCCGCACGATCCGCCCGCGTAGGCGCCTTCGGGCAACAGCGGGTCACCCTCGGTCAGCCCCTCGGCGGAGCTCTCGGGGACCTGCTCTTCGCCGTCCGTTCCGCTGACGCCGTCGGTGGTCCCGTCGGTCCCGTCAGTGGAGCCGTCGGTCCCGTCGGTGCCGTCGCTGGAGCCGTCGGTTCCGTCGGTGGAGCCGTCCGCGCCGTCGGTGGAGCCGTCGGTGCCGTCGGTGGAGCCGTCGGTTCCGTCGGTGGAGCCGTCGGTT
>JBDQIL010000615.1:0-3790 GCA_040264415.1 Myxococcota bacterium | reverse complement strand
GCCTGGGCTGGGCTGCCGGTGGTCGGGGAGCAGCCACAGGGCGTGCCCGGCGCCCACCACGCCGATGACGCCGCGCACGTGGTCGAGCTGGTCGCCCGCCTGGGGGGCCGCCGCCCAGGGGCCGCCCACCGGAAGGCCGAGGTCGGTGGGGCTGGCGTGGGTCGCGTCGGGGCAGCCCGTGACCTCGAGGTCGGCCAGCGCCACGGTGGCCCCGAGCCACGGCTCCCACGACGCAGGCTCCCGCTCGAAGGTGGCCACGGGCAGGTCGCCGGACCCCACCACAGCCACGTCGCGCGCCGAAGCCACCCACAGCTCGAATCGGCCGCCCACGGCGTGCACCACGCCGGCGACATCGACCCGGTCGCCCGGCGCCACCGCCGGCGAGCTGGCCCCTTGGGTCATCCGCACGGCCAGCCCACTCGACCCGCCGCCCGCCTCATCCTGCACGAAGAAGGCCGGCTCTTCGGGGGTCACAGGGCTGGTGACCAGCACGCCGCGCAGCACCGCCTGGTTGCCGTCTTGGACACCCCCGCCGCGCACGTCATAGGTTCGCAGGCCGCTCCCCGTCGGCGGCTCACCGGTGTCGGCGGCCTCATCCGAGGGGAGAGGGTAGATGCAGCCGACCAGGGCCAGGAGCCCTGCCCCGACCCCGAGCCGCATTGCATGGAGGACCGCGCCCATGATCACACCCGTGTCGCACGTCGACGCCGTACCGGAGGGCCGACCCCATGGCAAGTGACGTACCCGCCCTCGAAGTGGCCGGCCTCACGCGGCGCTTCGGCAGCCGCGTCGCCGTCGACGCCCTGTCCATCCGAGTCAACCCGGGCGACGTCTACGGCTTCCTCGGCCCGAACGGCGCCGGCAAGACCACCGCCATCCGCTGCATGCTGGGCCTCATCCGCAAGGACGCAGGCACGGTGAAGATCTTCGGCGAGACCAGCCCGGTGGCTGCCCGCCGGCACGTCGGCGCCATGGTCGAGACGCCGGCCTTCCACACCTGGATGACCGCCCGCGACAACCTGCGGCGCGCGCTTGACTTCCACGGCAGCGGCGACGCCGCCGACATCAACTGGGCCATCGAGCTGGTGGGGCTGAAGGGCCGCGAAGACGAGAAGGTGCGCACCTACTCGCTCGGCATGCGACAGCGGCTGGGCATCGCCCGGGCGCTGGTCTCGCGCCCCAAGCTCATGATCCTCGACGAGCCCACCAACGGCCTCGACCCCCGCGGCATGAAAGAGGTGCGCGACCTGCTCGCGCGCCTCGCCCGCACCGAGGGCCTCACCATCCTCATCTCGTCCCACCTGCTCGCCGAGATCCAGCTGCTGTGCACGCGGGTCGGCATCATCGAGCACGGCCGCATGGTGGCCGAGGGCGACGTGGAGGAGCTGGTGGCCGGCAAGGGCCGCGTCCAAGAGGTCGATGTGGGGGCGAGCGACGCAGCGGCGCTCACCCGCGCCATCGAGGCCCTCGCCGGGGTCTCCGTCGTCGGAGACGGCGAGGAGGAGCGCCTGCGGGTGGCCCTCGACGACATGAGCCCCGCCGCGCTCAACCGCGCGCTGGTCGAGCAGGGGCTCGACATCGACGCGATGGTGCCCATCCGCCGCTCCCTCGAGGACCTCTTCCTCGACCTCACCAGCCGGGAGATCACGTGACCCCCGCCCACTTCTTCCGGTTGCTCTCTGCCGAGCTGCGCGCCGTCTTCGGCCGGTGGTCCGGCAAGGGCGCGCTCATCCTGTCGGTGATCATCCCGGTCGTCGCCGCCCTCGCCATGAACCGCGCGATGGGGGCCGCCGACGAGGCCGTGCTCAACGGCATGCCGGCGAGCAGCTTCCTCGACATGACCTGGCGGGGCGTGCTCGACTGGTCGCTCACCGGCCGGAACTTCTTCATCCTGTCTCTGCTGCTGGTGCTCTCTGCGGCCGGCACGATGACCGGTGAGCTGGCCGACAACTCTCTGCGCGAGAGCATCCTGCGTCCGGTCCCGAGGTGGTCGGTGCTCGTGGCCAAGCTGCTCGCCCTCTCGGCGCTGAGCGCCTCCACGCTCATCGTGACCTTCGGGGTCGGCCTCGCGGCCGGGGCGGGCGTCGCCGGCACCGAGGCGGAGATCTCCAAGGTCGCGCTCGGCTACCTGGCCAGCTTCGCCTCGGACGTGGGGCTGCTCGCGCTGACCCTGCTCGCCGGGGTCTTCCTGCGGTCGGTGGGCATGGTGGTCGTCGTGGTCGTGCTCTTCTTGATCGTCGATTGGGCCGGCGGCCTCGGCCTCAGCGGCCTCGGCGCCCTCGGGGTGGATTGGGCCCGCGACGTGGCGCAGCTCCGCCCGGGCCACGGCCTGAGCGTCTGGGACGGCTGGAAGTCCGCCGACGGCTTCGACACCAGCGCCTGGGTGGCGCTGGGCATCCTGTTCTCCATCGGCTTCGGTGGCGCCCTCGCGCGCTTCCAACGGATGGACATCCCCTGACGCGCCCGGCCCAGGGTTCTCGGCCCGGGCCCTCATCGAACGCTCCTCCGGTTCCGTACCTCTGCGTGCAGAACGCAGACCTGGAGCCGTTGATACATATCCTCCTCCTCGACCGAGGCGGGCCCACGCGCGCCCGCCTCCTGACGGTCCTCGACCAAGCCGGCCACGTCCTCCGCACGGCCACGAGCCTGATCGGGGCCCGGCGTCAGATCGAGTCTCAGCCCATCGATCTCGTCGTGCTCGACCGCGACCTGCCCGATGGTGACGGGCTCGCGCTCGCGCGTGAGCTGAGGCGGGCGGGCGATCAGCGCCCGATCATCGCCGCCGCCACCCGCGACACGGTCGCCGATCGGGTCGAGGGACTGCGGGCGGGCCTCGACGACTATGTCGGCCGAGACATCGACTCCGAGGAGCTGTGTGCGCGCATCGAGGCCATCGGTCGGCGCTCGGGGCTCGGCGAGGATGTCGCGATCGGCCCGCTCCACATCGACGCCTCAACCCACCGGGTCCACCTCGACGGCTCCGAGGTCGAGCTGACCGCGCGCGAATTCGAGCTGCTGCTCGCCCTGGCCCGCAGCTCTCCCCAGGCGCGGAGCCGCGCCGAGCTGCTCGACGAGGTCTGGGGGGAGCGCGGCCCAGCCACGAGCAACCTCGTCGATGTCTACGTTCGCTACCTCCGCACGAAGCTGCAGGTCGACCTGATCCGCACGGTGCGCGGGGTCGGCTACGCCCTCGATCTCACCCGCGTCGAGGCGCGCCGGTCGCGGCAGGAGGCGAGCTGAGCGTCAGCCGTAGAGGCCCGCGACGAGCACCGCGGCCCACAACACACCGACGCCCAGCGCCACCGGCATCGTGAAGAGCAAGGCTTGGCGGGCCGCGGCCGGGCGGTCGTCACGCAAGCCCAGCCACACCGCCACGCCGGTCAACGGGGTGAGGAGGAGGTTCGCTGCGGTGAGGGCCACGATGGCCCCGAGCGCGAGCGGCTCCCGCGCGCCCTCGGGCAGCGGGGGGGGCAGCGCCCCCATGGCCTCACGGGCGAGCTCCTTGAGCGTGGTCGCGGGGTCGGGTCGATCGCCGCGACGCACCCGCACCGCGGCGAAGGCGAGCTCCTCCGGCGAGAGGTGGTGCTCGCTGAAGAGCCAGGCCACCTGACGGTCTTCACCAGACGGTGCATAGCCGCAGGCCTTGCAGGGCACGAGCGGACCGCCCTTGAGCCCGCCGCACCGTTGGCAGACCGCGTTGGCCGTCAGCTCTTTGATGCCGGCTCCCTCATGCGCTGGGGGTCGGGCTGGAGGCGGGGGTCGTGCGCAAGGTCGTGGGCAGGGGCGTGGT
>JBDQIL010000614.1:0-3793 GCA_040264415.1 Myxococcota bacterium | reverse complement strand
GTTATTCGCCTGGTCATCACGGGCGCCACCGCGAGCTTCGGCGCGCCACCCTGCGAGCTGGAGATCCGGGGCGAGAACTTCGGCGAAGACCTGCCGGAGGTGACCCTGGAGGGAGAGGTCGCGCCCGTTCTCTTCCACTCGGACACGCTCCTCGACGTCGAGCTGGACTGCGCCCTCGAGGGCGACTTCCTGCTCACCGTCGAGGCAGGGAACGGTCCCGGCAGGCGGGACCGGTTCATGCTGACGCTGGGCGCGGTGGGCCCGCAGGGTCCGCAGGGCGTCCAGGGCGAGACCGGCCCGCAGGGCCCGCAGGGCCCTCAGGGCGTCCAGGGCGAGACCGGTGCGACGGGCGCCCAAGGGCCGCAGGGTGAGCAGGGCCACGCCGGCCATGGCTCCGGCCAGCAGCACCGCGAGGCCGGCGAGCGTGCCACTCACGGCGTAGGCGCGGCTCTGGGCGCGGGCGGTCCGCGCGCTCACCATCTGGATGCGCCGCTCGATGACCTGGGCCAGCGCGTCGACCTTGAGGATCAGCTCGGACCGCCGGCTGTCCAGGTCTGCCAGCGCGCGGCTGGTGGTCTTCTCGTCGAGGTCGGACTGCTCGGCCCAGCGCGCGAAGGTGGCGTCATAGTCGGCGCGCGACGACTCGATCTCGCCCAGCAGGTCGAGGATGTCGGCGAGCGCCTGCTGCTCGTCGGGATCCGAGATGCGTCCCTGGGCGGCCTCGGCCACCCCGCGGCCCTCGCGCACGCCCTCGGCCAGGGTGGCCGAGTAGAAGGCTGTGGTGGAGCGATACCGAGCCAGCGAGCGCGGCTCTTCGCGGGTGGAGCGGTCTTGATCGCGGTCCATCTGACGCGCGATGGCCTCGAGCTCTGCGGAGACCCGGGCCAGGGGCTGGTAGCCGGAGTCGAGCGCGTCGAGGCCCTCGCCGATGTCCCGCAGCTGGACGAGGCCGTAGCCGAGCGCACCTGAGAAGGCCGCCAGGCTCAGGACGAAGGCCGCCAGGATGCGGACGCGGATCGACCGGAAGGGACGCGCCTGCAGGACCCCGGCCGCGCCGGTCAGCGGTTCGCCTGCCACGCGTCCGTCCGCCCGAAGGCCTCGACCGGTCGGCCCTCCGCGATGGACAGGGCCACGTCGTCGCCCGCCCGCAGCTCGAGCGAGCCGCGCGCCCAGATGGTGAGGTTGTCTGGGCTGCGGAACTCGACGGTGTGCGCCCCAGCAGCAACCGACTCGAGCCGAAGGGGTCGGTCGGGCCCCAGCACCGCGAGCCGCTCTCCGTCGAGGATCACGCTGAAGCGCTGCCCGGCCTTGCCGCGCAGCTCGAGCACGGGCGGGGGGCCCTCGCTGGCGGCCGGCGGCGGCGGCGTGTCGGTGGTGATCTCTTGTTGACCGACCATGAGACGCACCCGCCCGGTCTCGGGGACCGCGACGGTGACCGGCAGGCCGTGCCCGTCGCGGAAGACCGTGAAGCGCTGGTCGCCCGCGGGGATGTCGGGAAGGCTCACCGTGCCGGGGCCGTAGGTGCGGACCACGGGGAGCCCGTCGAGCGAGACCTCGGTGGCAACGGTGGTCTGCACGACCACGGTGCCGGCGTGGGCGGTCGCTCCGAAGGTGGCGACCAGCAGCAGGGGCAGGCAGGGCAGGGGAGGTGCGGGCATGGCCCCGGTATAACGGTGCGGTCTGCTCGGGTCGTGGGGGACGGCCTCTGGAATGCCGCCCGCGGGTCGAGGGTCGAGGCCCGTCGGGTGCCGCGCCGTTGCCGAGGCAGCCCCCGGCGTGCTAGAGCAGCCCGCTATCTCCTGGGGACATCGAAATCCCCGGCCCCCCAAGACTTCTCGGAGGCCTTCCCATGCGGATGCTGCCCGCTTCCATCGCCCTCGCCCTCGCCACCCTCGTCGTCGCCTGCGACGGCGGCACCGGCACCTCCTCGGCCACCACCGGCGCCGAGACCTCCGCCGCTCAAGCCGACATCGGTGAGGTCCTCGCCGAGGTCAACGGCCTCAAGATCGGCTCCACCGAGTTCGAAGAGGCCGCTGCCCGCAAGCAGCCCGCCGCGGGCTCCGCCCTCTCGGCTGAAGAGAAGCAGGAGGTGCTCGACCGCCTCATCGAAGAGAAGCTGCTCTACCAGAAGGCGCTCAAGCTCGGCCTCGACAAGGATCCCAAGGTCCAGAAGGTCATGGTGAACACGCTCCTGCGCCAGGAGGTCTACTCCGCCATCCGCAACAGCGACTTCACCGACGATGAGCTGCAGGCCTACTACAACGAGCACAAAGACGACTTCGTTGTGCCCGAGAAGGCCCAGGTCAAGCGAATCCTGGTCAAGATCACCGACGAGCGTCCCGAGGCCGATGCCAAGGCAGAGGCCGACGGCATCCACGCCAAGTTGAAGGCCGACATCAAGCAGTTCAAGGAGCTCGCTGCCAAGCACTCCGAAGACCCCTACCGCCGCCGCGGCGGTGACGTCGGCTTCGTGCCCCGCTCGGGCAAGCCGGGCCTCGATCAGGCCGTGGTCGACAAGGCTTTCGAGCTCGACGTGGACACCTTGTCTGCACCATTCAAGACGTCCGAAGGGTACAACCTGATCTATGTCGCCAACCGGCGGGACCGGGTCGAGCGCACCTTCCAGCAGATGAAGGGATCGGTGCTCCGCAAGGTCAAGAACGAGCGCCTGAAGGAGATGTACGAGACCTACGTGGCCGACCTCCGCCAGTCCGCTCAGATCCGCATCGATCAGGACCAGCTGGCCCTCGTCGAGATCAAGAGCGCCCGCAAGGGGCCCGGCCTCAGCCTGAACCCCGCCATGCAGAAGGGCAAGGCGGGCCCGGCTGCCGCGCCTGAGGGCACCGACGGCACCGACGGCACCGACGGCACCGACGGCACCGAGTGAGCGCCCGCCTGGCTCGTGTGGCCCTGTCTGTCGCGCTGGCGCTCGCTGGCGCGCAGGCGGTCACGCCGCGGCCCGCTGGGGCGGTGGTGGTCGACCGCGTCGCCGCGGTCGTCAACGACGACGTCATCACGCTCTCCGAGGTCTACGAGCTGGGCGGAGACTTCATCGAGCAGCGGGCGAGCGCCCCCGGTGGCGACGACGTGACCCGCCGCGAGGTCGAGCTCGAGGTGCTCGACTCCCTCATCCTCCGTCGCCTGATCTCGCAGGAGATCGTGAAGATGGGGCTCGAGGTGACCGACGTCGAGCTCGACCGGACGATCGACGACATCGCCCGCCGCAACCAGATCGACCGAGATCAGCTGCGCGCCGAGATCGAGAAGGGCGGCCTCTCCTGGTCTGACTACCGCGAAGAGGTCCGCGAGAGCCTGCGCGGCTACAAATTCAACGAGGCGATCATCCGTCCCCGGATCGCAGTCGACGACAACGAGCTGCTCGACGCCTACAAGCGCAGCATCGCCGGCGAAGACCGTCCGGTCAACGCCGAGCTGGGCGCCATCTTCTTCACCCTCGCGCCGGGGTCGGACGACGACGCCAAGGCCGCGGTGGTGCAGCGGGCCGAGGCCGCGCGCGCGCGGGTCGACGGCGGCGAAGCCTTCAGCGCAGTCGCCACCGAGCTCGACGAGGGCCTGTACGGCGCCCAGGGCGGCCGCATGGGCACCTACTCGCAGGGCGAGCTGGTGGCTGCCCTCAACGACGTGGCCTTCGCCCTCGAGCCTGGCCAGGTGAGCGCTCCGGTGGTCACGCCGCAGGGGGTGTTCGTGCTCACGGTCTTCACCCGCACCGTGGAAGAGCCCGTCTCCTTCGACGACGCGAGAGACCAGCTCTTCGAGGAGGTCTACGCAGGCC
>JBDQIL010000613.1:0-3805 GCA_040264415.1 Myxococcota bacterium | reverse complement strand
GCGAGCAGGCGGTGAGCGCCGCCTTGATGTGGGCCGGCAGGGGGTGGTGCTCTTGGGCTCCGAGCAGCGGGGGCGGTCGTGGACGCTCGCCCGATACGACGCCGCCTTCCAGCCCGTCTGGTCGGTGGAGGAGGAGCTGGACGGCCGGGCCTTCCTGCAAGACCAGGTGGCCACTGACGATGCGCTGGTGTTGCTCTTGCACCAACGCCGGGGCGCGTTGATTCTGCGGGTGGACCTCGAGACGGGCGCGGTGCGGCGCGTGCCCCTGAACCTGCCCCGCAAGACCATCGCCGTGGACCACCTGGTGGTGGACGGCGACCGCGCGTGGCTGCAAGGGCTGCGCGGCGGGGCGGGCGCGGTCTTCGGCGGCCGGGGCGTGGTGCTGTCGGTCGACCTCGCCACCGGCGCCGCCGCGCCCATGAAGGTGGCCGAGGCCGCCGGCGAGAAGAAGGTCTACCTGCAGCGCCTGGGGCCGGGCCCCACCGGCGCCGACCTGGTGGCCGTGAGCATCAAGCGCCGCCGGCCCACCCTGCACCTGGTGGAGCTGGGGGCGACCTCGGCCGAGCTGGCGATGCGCCTGGCGCCCGCCGAAGGCCACGCGCTCTTGAGCGCCCAGCGCGTGCAGGCCGGCGACCAGACCCTGGTGCTGGGCACCTACTCCCGCAACGAGAAGGCGCTGGCCGCGCAGGGCCTCTACGTGGCGGGCTTCGAGGGTGGCGCCGAGCGCTTCCGCGTCACCCACTCGTTCACCAGCTTCGACCACTTCTTCGACTACCTGCCCGACCGCCGCCAGGGCAAGGTCGAGCGCAAGGCCGCCCGCGCCGAGGGCAAGGGCAGAGACCTCTCGCTCGGCTACCTGCTCAACGTGCACGACCTCATCGACCAGGGCGACCAGTTCTTGGTGGTCGCCGAGGCCTACTACCCGGTCTACACCACCCGCACCGAGACCACGACCACCACCGACGCCCAAGGCAACACCGTCACCCGTACCACCACCACCCAGGTGTTTCAGGGCTGGCGCACCACCCACTGCCTGGTGGCGGCCTTCGACCGGCAGGGCCAGCGGCGCTGGGACGCCAGCTTCCCCATGGGCGA
Organism: Myxococcota bacterium; assembly: GCA_040264415.1. Taxonomy (GTDB): domain Bacteria; phylum Myxococcota_A; class UBA796; order UBA796; family UBA2385; genus M30B51. Next base: position 2,710 of record JBDQIL010000613.1, on the reverse strand, counting down.
CTTCTTGGCCCCCACGGTGCGCGACAACGTGGCCGTGCGCGTAGACGGCGAGCGGGTGGAGATGCTCTATGTGCGCCGGGGCGACCTGGTCACCCAGGTGGCCACCGCAGATGGCCTCGAGCTTCAGAAGGCCGAGGTCTCGCCCGCGGCCCAGGCCCGCAAGAGCTGGGTGCAAGACGCGGCGTGGTGGTACGACGACCGCTTCGTGATGTGGGGCCTGGAGAAGGTGAAGGGCGAGGGGCTGGGCCGGCGGTGGGTCTTCGCCCTGTCGGCGGTGTCGCCGGATGACGGGGCCGCGCCGTGAGGTTGCGGGGGAGCGTCTCGGTCAGGGCGCAGCGTCTTCGAGCGGGCGCACCACGCGGTCCCAGGCCTGCAGTTCCCAGGTCCAGGTCTCGGTGAGGGGATCGACCCGGTACAGCCACGACACGCCGCCGGTGCCCACGTAGCGGTCCGGCTGGGCGTAGAGCGGGTCGGCCAGCGCCTGCTCGAGCGAGATGAAGGTGGCGCCGTCTCCGGCCAGCGCCGCCAGCATGGTGGCGCCATGCTCGGCCAGCAGCGCGTTGGCGTGCAGCAGCAGCACGTGAGCGGGCTCGCGGCCGAGCTTGTCCTGCGCCACCGCCCTGAAGTGGCGGGCAGCGTCTCGCACGTGGGCCGTGTAGGCCTGGGCGATGCGGGCCTGGGCGGCGGCGTCGCCCCGGGCCTTGGCGTCGGCGTAGAGGAAGGCCAGCTTCCACTCGTGGTTGTCGATGGTCACCCGAGCGAGCTGCAGGCCTTGCTGGGTGGTGAGCGCGGTCACCAGGGCGTCGCGGCGCTCGGCCGTGCCGCCGTTGCGCAGGTAGGGGTAGCGGAAGAAGCGCACGGGGGCGTGGTCGTCGAGGGCGTCGGTGCACCGCTGGGCGCCGGCCAGCCACACATCCGGCGGCGTGGTGTTGGCGTTGGCGTGGTCTTGCTGGTGGTTGGCCAGCTCGAAGCCCGCCTCGCGCCAGGGCTGCAGCAGGTCCTGGTCGGGCTTGCCGCAGTTGACGAAGCCCACGGCCGGCGCCCCGGCATCGCGCAGCACGGCCACCATGGCAGCCACGGTGGCGGCCTTCTCGGCGTGGCCGCCCGGCGGCTCGGCGCCGGCCCATGGCAGGTCGTCCACCGTGATGGCCACGGGCCAGGCGAAGGCGGGGGCCACGAGCCACGAGAGCAGGGCGAGCGGGTTCACGGGGAGTCTCCAAGAATCAGCGCGGGGGCGGGATGGGACGCCGCCCAGCCCGGCGGGCCGCTACTCGCCGTCGGGCAGCGCGTTGCCCTCGACCACCCGCTTGTAGAAGTGGAAGCTCTGCTTCGGGGTGCGCTCGAGGGTGTCGTAGTCCACCCAGGTCATGCCGAAGCGCTGGGCGTAGCCATAGGCCCACTCGAAATTGTCCATGAGCGACCAGCCGAAGTAGCCCACCAGGGGTGCGCCCTGCTCGATGGCCTGGTGGCAGGCGTCGAGGTGGCCGGCGAAGTAGGCCTGGCGGCGGGAGTCGCGTACGGCGCCGTCGTCGTCGGGCGGGGTGTTGTAGCTGGCGCCGTTCTCGGTGATGACGATGCGCTCGGGGCCATAGTCGCGGTGCACCCGCAGAAGCAGGTCGCGCAGCCCGGTGGGCGCCACCTCCCAGCCGATGTCGGTGTGCTGCTCTGCGGGCGCGGCCACCAGCGCCGGCGGCAGGTTGTGCGCTTCGGGCACGGTGGGGCTTCGGCAGATCGACCGCGAGTAGTTGTTGATGCCCAGAAAGTCGGTCTGGACCGCGATCTCCGCCAGGTCACCCGGCTCGACGAAGGGCAGGGCGTGCCGCTCGAGGTGGCCGTCCACCACATGATCGTGGATGTGGTCGGTGGGGTAGCCGCGGCCATACAGCGGGTCGAGCCACCACCGGTTGAACATGGCGTCCACCTTTCGGGCGGCGTCGACGTCCCACATGCTGGGCGAGGCCGGGTAGGTGGGCTGCAGGTTCAGCGTGATGCCCACCTGGCTGCCGGGGCTGTTGCGGCGGATGACCGGCACCGCGCGGCCGTGGCTGAGCAGCACGTGGTGGGCCGCGCGCAGCATCTGGGCGCCGTCTTGGATGCCCGGCGCGTGCTCGCCCGACAGGTGGCCCAGGTGGCAGATGCACCACGGCTCGTTGTGGGTGATCCAGTGCCCCACCCGGTCGCCCAGGCGGCGGCTCACGACGTCGGCGTAGCGCACGAAGGCGTCGACCACGCCGCGGTCGGGCCAGCCGCCGCGGTCTTGCTGGGCCTGGGGCAGGTCCCAGTGGTAGAGCGTCACCCACGGCGTGATGCCCGCGTCGAGCAGGCCGTCAACCAGCTTGTCGTAGAAGTCGAGGCCGGCCTCGTTCACTGCGCCCGTGCCCTCGGGCAGCACCCGGGGCCAGGCCACGCTGAAGCGGTAGGCCTGCATGCCCATGCGCTTCATGAGCTGGATGTCGTCGCGCCAGCGGTGGTAGTGGTCGCAGGCCACGTCGCCGTGGTCGCCATCGGCCACCTTGCCGGGCGTGCGGCAGAAGGTGTCCCAGATGGAGGCCTTGCGGCCGTCTTCAAAGGCGGCGCCTTCGATCTGGTAGGACGAGGTGGCCACGCCCCAGACGAAGTTCGGGGGGAAGGTGCGGCGGGGCATGTCAGGCTCCGGGGTCGAAGAGGTGGCAGCGGACCTGTCGGCCGTCTATCGCGTGCAGCGCGGGCG
>JBDQIL010000612.1:0-3807 GCA_040264415.1 Myxococcota bacterium | reverse complement strand
TGGCAGGCAGCCGAGCCACGCCGCGGCCATCAGGGCGGCCGAGGCGCCGTCGGCGGCCCGCCCCTCGGCGACGCTCCAGGGACCCTCGCCGAGCATGGCCGGCAGCGCCTCTCGCCGGCGCCCGCCCGCGAGGGCCCAGCGGGTGTGGTCGGCGTCTTGCTCACGCAAGGCGGCGGCGCTGCTGAGCAGCCCCGCCGCGCGCCAGATCTCGGTCCAGCGGGTGCTGCCGCCCTGGCCGAGGATGTCTTGACCGCCGGGCTCGGACGGGGCGTCGCCGGCGAGCCCCTCGAGCAGCCGGCGCCACGCGGGCAGCTGCTCGGCCACCCACGCGCGGTTGCCGGTCCAGCGGGAGACCTCGGCGGCCGCCCACGCCAACACGGCGGCGTCTTCGCCGGTGCCACCGGGCAGCCGGCCGTCGCGGCGCACCCGGTCGAGCCAGCCTGCCACGCGGTCTTCGGCCCGCCGCACGAAGCCCAGACGGGCCAGCGCGACCGCCCCCAGCGAGGCCGCGATGCCTTGCTTGGGGGGATCCTGCAGCAACCGCAGGCGCGCGCTGTCGAGCACGAGCTGGTGGGCGGTGAGCTGGAGCTCGCAGCCAGCGCGCAGCAAGCCCCGGCGGTCGGCCGAGGCGCCCCCCCACAGCGACGCCCCGCTCGTGCGGACCAAGGCGGCTGGGCTCCCCAGCGGCGGCGAGATGACCGCCAGCTGGCTCCACTCCTGCCCGGGCGTGAGCGTGGGGGTCCACACCTCGGCGGCCGACGCCTGACCCACGGCGCAGCGCACGTCCACCCGACCCAGGCGGGTGAGCCCCGGCGCGCCCGACCGCCCCGAGAAGCGGTGCCAGGGATCGGGCTGGCCCCATCGGCCGGTGATCAGGCCGTCGCCGGCCCGCCCGAGGGCGAGCAGCGGCACCCCGTCCGCCGCCCACAGGCCGGCGCCGTCTCGGGTGAGGTGGCAGACCGGCGCGGCGCCGTCTTGGGTGGCCGGGCGCATGGCCAGCGCCAGCCGGGCGCGCCGCGGCGCGTCTCCGGCGAGCGAGAGCTTCGCGTAGAGCGCGCACGCCACCTCCCCCTGCAGGCGCACCGGGAAGTGCATGAGGGTGAGCGTGAGGGGCCCGCGGGTGCAGGTGGTGCGCACCCCCACCTGCTCGTCGCTCCACTCCTGGTGCATCTCGAAGTCGGCGGCGGCGCCGTACTCATCGGGGTGGCGGCCCATGGGCCAGGCCGCGTCGTCGAGGCCGAACCACGCGCAGACGCTGGGGCCGGCCCCGATCCCGCACCAGCCGAGGGGATCGACCCACGCCGCCCGCCGTCCGCCGCCCGGCAAGCCCAACAGCGTGCGATCGCGGCCCGCGAGCACCGGGTGGAGGCCCAACTGTGGGAGAAAGGCGGCGTCGTCGGGATCGAGCTGGCGCATCACGCCCGAGGGCCACGGCACTGGATCGCGGGCGCGCATGAGGCGGTCGGTGAGCAGCGCGCGGGTGGCGATGCCGGGACCGCCAGGGAGCGGCTCGGCCGAGAGCTCGCGGCCGGCCAGCGCGGTGAGGGCGCGGGCCAGGGTGGCGGCCTCCTCCACCTGGGCCTTGCCCAGCCGTCGCGCCAGGCGCTCGACCTGTCGGGTGGCGCGCCTCAGCACGGCTCGACCGGGGGGGCGCCGCTCACCGCTTCAGCGTGCCGTCGCACGACGACCCGGAGATGGCGATGCTGTCGGCGCCGTCCCAGCGCAGATCGCCCGATGGCGGGGGGGGCGCCGTCGGCTCGGCGCCGGTGTCGGCGGCCTCGCAGGCGCCCCCAGCGGAGACGTCATCGACGTAGAGGGTGTAGGCGGTGCACACCGACGACTGGATCTCCACCAGCTGCCCGCCCTGGAGCCGCGGCTGGAAGAGGGTGACGTCGTAGGCCGCATCTTCGCGCACCGCGCGGCCCCGCCAGGTGTAGGCGGTGACGGTGGCGAGGCTGCCCTGGTAGATGAGCTCGTCTTGGTCGGTCAGGTCGAGGGTGGCCTCGACGGTGAAGTCGAGCGAGACCGTCTCGCCGTCGTTGTCTGGGTCGGGAGCGTCTGCAGAGCAGGCGAGGGTGCCGACGAAGGTGCCCAGCATGCTGTCGATGTCGCCTGCTCCCCGGCAGCCGGCCGTGGTCAGCAGGGCCGCCAGCAGCGAAGTCGTGCGGGGGAGGTTCATCGCAGGTCCGGTCTCAGCGCTCGAGCACCATCTCACAGTCGAGGCCGGTGGACAGGAAATTGCTGACCTCGGCGCTCAGCGTGTTCTCGCCGTCGAAGCCCAGCTCGTCGAAGTCGGAGCAGTCGATCTCGGCGGTCGCGCCGCTCTCGACCAGCGACGTGCAGGCTGCCTCGTCGACGTCGACCGTCTGCGAGCCCTTCGGGGCGCTCTGCTCGATGCTGAGCTCGAACAGGAAGATGGTCGGCGTGCCGTCGAGCGTGATCGGGTCGGTCTCGCCGGTGGCATCGTAGAAGCCGGTGCCGTTCTCGGACAGGTCGAGGCTCATGCCGACCGAGCCGCCGTCGCAGTCGATCTCGCCGTCGTAGTCGCCTTCGAGGCTCTCGTAGCTGCAGGCGGCCAGCGGCAGCGCGGCCGCGAGGAACAAGGTCACCGAACGAATGCGCATGGGCCTCTCTCACCGAACAGTCGGTCGTTGGGGTCGCCTCCCACCATAACCGCGCCTCCCCCCGTCGCGTGTAGCGCGTGTGTGAAGCGCGGATGCGGGGCGCCGGTGACCCGGGGTCGGTTAGGCGGCCGCCATGAGCACCCTGCCCGACACACCGCTACACCCCGACCGCTTCCCCACGCTGAACCTCACGCGGCGGGGCGACGTGGCTCGAATCGACCTCGACCACGGTCGGGCCAACGAGATGGGCAGCGCGCAGCTCACCGAGTGGGAGCGGCTCGCCGGCGACCTCGAGGCCGGCGACGTCCGCGCGCTCGTCACCACCAGCGCGCGGGTGAGCCGGCGGGGCACCCCCATCTTCATCAGCGGCGCCGATGTGACCGAGCGGGCGGGCTGGTCCAAGGATCGGATCAAGGCCCACGTGCGGTGGCAGCGGGCCCTGCTGCGGCGCCTGCGCCACGCGCCCGTCTTTCACGTGGCCGTCGTGCACGGCGTCGCGCTGGGCTGGGGCACCGAGTTTCTGCTCACCTGTGACTACCGCATCGCCACGCCCACGGCGTCGTTCGCCCTCCCCGAGACCGGCATCGGCATCCTGCCCGGGGCCGGGGGCACGTCAGAGCTCTGGAGCCTGGTGGGGGTGCCCACCGCGCTGCGTCTGGGCATGACCGGCGCGCGCATCTCGGCCGAAGAGGCCCTGCGGGTGGGCCTGGTGGACGAGATCGCACCCGACCTCGACGCCGGCTGCGGCCGCGCCATGGCGCTGAGCGAGCAGGTGGCCCGCCGCTCTCCCACGGCCGTCGCCGCCTTCAAGCGCGGCGTGCTCGCGAGCGTCGGCCAGCCCGCCGACGCCCGCGCCGACATCGAAGCCCGCGCCTACGAGGCCTGCGTCGATGCCGGAGAGGCCGCCATCGGACGCGAGAACTTCAAGGCCATCACCAAGGGCGAGGAGGTCACATGGGGCGACCGCGTCGACTACGAGCCCTGATGCTGGCCGCTGCGCTCGCTGCCTGTGGAGGCGCCGCGCCCACGCATCTCTCCGACTGCGCCGGGGTGCGTGATCCGGCCGCCCAAGAGGCCTGCCGCTACCGCTTCATCGAGCCCCTGCTCGACGATCCCGCCGCCCTCGACGCCGCGCTCGCCACCATCGACGACCCCGGCAGCCGCGACCTGGTCCTGCTGCGCC
>JBDQIL010000611.1:0-3816 GCA_040264415.1 Myxococcota bacterium | reverse complement strand
CGGCCGCATCGCCAGCGGCGGCGATCTCGGGGGGCGCGAACAGCACCGCCGCCAAGGCGAGGGTAGCGAACGGCACGACCATGAGCAGGGCGGTCGGCCAGGCCAGCGCCCGCGCCAGCATGGGCTCTCGGACCAGCCGCAGCGCCGCCGCCCGGGTGAGCGCGAGCCACGCCCTCATGGGCCGCCCGCCAGCCGCACGAAGGCCTCGGACAGGTCGGGGGTGCCGGCCTCCCGGCGCAGGTCGTCGAGGGTGCCCCGGGCCACGGCGCGACCCGCTGACACGACCACGGCCCGGTCGCACACGGCCTCGACCTCCCCCATGATGTGGCTGCTGAGGAGCACGGCCCGGCCCTCGGCGGCGAGCCCCCGCACCAGCGCGAGCACCGCGCGGCGCCCGCCCACGTCGAGCCCGTCGGTGGGCTCGTCGAGCAGCAGCAGCGGCGGGTCGTGAACCAGCGCTCGGGCGAGCACCACCCGGCGCTTCTGACCGGTGGAGAGGGCGCCGCAGGCCGCGTCCGCCACGTCGCCCGCGCCCAGGCGCTCCAGCAGCACCGCGGCGCGCCCGACCGGGTCGTCCACCCCCTGAACGCGGGCGAAGAGCGTCACGGCCTCGCGGGCGGTGAGCCGCGGTGGCAGGCCCGCCTCGGCCGGCACATAGGCGAGCCGCGCGCGGGCGGCGACGGGGCGCGCGATGGCGTCGAGGCCGTCGATTTGAATGCGCCCCGCGTCGGGGCGGAGCAGGGTCGCCAGCAAGCGCAAGGTGGTGGTCTTGCCGGCGCCGTTGTTGCCCAGAAGCCCGACCACCGCGCCCCGCTCGACGGACAAGCTGAGGCCGTCGACGGCGCGCACCGGTCCCCGGGAGGCGTCGGGGAAGGCCTTGGCCAGGTCGGTCGCAGCGAGCATCCAGCGCCTCCTTCCGCCTGAGCTAACCGCCGCCGAGGTCGAGCCGGTGGCGCGGACGGGGTAGGGCTGTGGACCTGGAGGCCCCATGGTCATCCCCACCTGGATTCGCGTCGTCTTCATCTCCCTGTTCGTGGTCTGGATCGCCTGGCAGCCGGTGGTGGGCGTGCTCGTCGACTGGCTCTGGTTCGACAGCCTCGGCCACCTCGACCTGTACCGCACCTCGCTCACCGCGCGGGTGGGCGCCTGGCTGGTCGGGCTGGTGCTGGCGCTGTCCTTCATCGGGCTGCAGCTGCGCCTCGCGACCCGCCGGGCCCCCATCAACACGATGCGCCTGAGCCTGTTGCTGGCCGATGTCAACCTGGTGCCCACGCGCCTGCAGCGGAACATCCGGCTGGCCCTCGCCGCCGCGCTGGTGCTGCCGTCGCTGCTGTTCGCCTCTGCCATGGGGTCGCGCTGGTTCGACCTGCTCGAGCTGGTGCACCAGACCCCCTTCGGTCGCCAGGACCCGGTCTTCGGTCAAGACGTAGGCCTCTACGTCTATGTTCTGCCCGTCGTCGATCTCGTGCAGGGCACCTTCGTGGGCCTCACGCTGGTGAGCCTCATGGCCTGTGGCGCCTGGTACGTCGTGCAGGCCATCGTGCGAGACCGCGAGTCGCCCACCCTCAACCCCTTCGCGCGCACCCACCTGCTGCTGCTCGCCGCCTTCGCCCTGACGCTCTTCGGGGCCGACTGGCTGCTCGACCGCTACGACCTGCTCTACTCGCAGCATGGGGTGGTGTGGGGCCTCGGCTACGCCGACGTCGAGGGCCGCCTGCCGGCCTACCTCGCCATGGCCGTCATCTCGGTGGGCTGCGCGGTCGCGCTGGTCGCTGCGTGCTTCCGCACGGGCTGGCGCCTGCCCCTGGGCGCCCTCGCCGTGTACATGCTCACCCGGATCGGCCTGGCCGGCATGCTGCCGCGCTTCATCCAAGACTACGTGGTGCTGCCCAGCGAGCTCGACCTGGAGGCGTCGTACCTCGAGCGCAACATCGCCGGCACGCGCGAGGCCTTCGCCCTCGACCGGGTGGAGGTGCGCCCCTTCGAGGCCGCCACCGACCTCACCTTGGATGAGATCCGCGACAACCCACTGACCGTGGACAACATCCGCGTCTGGGACACCGCCCCGCTGCTCACCACGTACAGCCAGATCCAAGAGATCCGCACCTACTACGACTTCAACGACGTCGACATCGACCGCTACGTCATCAACGGCGAGCTGCGGCAGGTCATGCTCTCGGCGCGCGAGTTCACGCCGCGCGACCTGCCCGAGAACGCCCGCACCTGGGTCAACGAGCACCTGCAGTACACCCACGGCTACGGGCTCACCATGAGCCCGGTCAACGTGGTGACCAAAGAGGGCCTGCCGGCGCTCTGGGTGCAAGACATCCCACCCACCGCCAACGTCGACCTCGAGATCACCCGGCCCGAGCTCTACTTCGGCGAGCTCACCGACAACTTCGTCTTCGTCCGCACCCGCGCCAAAGAGTTCGACTACCCGCTGGGCGACGAGAACGTCTACGCCACCTACGACGGCACGGGCGGCATCCCGGTGCAGGGGCTGGCGCGCAAGCTGCTGATGGCGCTGTACCTCGGCGACCTCAACGTCCTGCTGACCGACTACCTGAGCGACGACAGCCGGTTGATGATCCGCCGCGACATCACCCGGCGGGTGCGCACGGTGGCCCCCTTCCTGCGCCTCGACGGCGACCCCTACTTGGTCGTACACGAGGGCCGCCTGGTCTGGATCCTCGACGCGTTCAGCACCACCGACCGCTACCCCTACGCTGAGCCCTACGTGGTGCAGCCGGGGCAGCTCCTCGGCGGCGGCAGCGGCCGCCTGGGCCCCGACCGCATCAACTACCTGCGCAACTCGGTGAAGGCGGTGGTCGACGCCTACGACGGCTCGGTCTCGCTCTACGTCTCCGACCCCTCCGACCCGCTGGTGCAGACCTGGCAGGCCATCTTCCCCGAGAGCTTTCGGCCCCTGTCGGAGATGCCCGAGGGGCTGATCGAGCACATCCGCTACCCGTCGGACTTCTTCGACGCGCAGGCCGAGATGTACCGCACCTACCACATGACCGACCCCACGGTCTTCTACAACAAGGAGGACGTCTGGCAGATCAGCCGTGAGGTGACCAGCCGCGGCCGGGCCAAGGAGGAGCGGGCGATGCCCAGCTACTACCTGATCATGGGCCTGCCCGAAGACGAGGGCGCCGAGTTCATCCTGCTCGTGCCCTTCTCCCCCGCCAACCGCGACAACATGATCGCGTGGATGGCCGCCCGCTGTGACCCCGAGCACTACGGCAAGCTCATCCTCTACGCCTTCCCCAAGCAGAAGCTCATCTATGGTCCGCGGCAGATCGAGGCCCGCATCGACCAAGACCCCGACATCAGCCAAGAGCTCACGCTCTGGAACCAAGAGGGCAGCTCGGCCCAGCGCGGCAACCTGCTGGTCATCCCCATCGGCAACTCGCTGGTCTACGTCGAGCCGCTGTACCTGCAGGCCGACTCCGGGCAGCTGCCCGAGCTGAAGCGGGTCATCGTGAGCTACGAGAACCGCATCGCCATGGAGCCCACGCTGGCGCTCGCCCTGCGCGCCATCTTCGCCGCGGAGCTGCCGGGGCTCGAGCCGCCGCCCGAGCGGGATCCCACCGCCGACCGCGCCCCGAGCGAGCCCGCGGCCGATGGCGGCGGCGTCGAGCGCGCGACCGCCGCCTTGCCCCGCGACGTGGCGGGCCGCATCCAGGCAGCGACGACCGCCTTCGCGCGGGCCAAGCAGGCTCAGCAGGCCGGAGACTGGGCCGCCTACGGCGCCGCCCTCGACGAGCTCGAGGCCGCCCTCGGGTCGCTCGAGGGCGCGGTGCCGCCCGGGGG
>JBDQIL010000610.1:0-3820 GCA_040264415.1 Myxococcota bacterium | reverse complement strand
CTCCCTCACCGGCTGCAACGAAGACAAGGCCGCCGCAGAAGACGGGACCGAAGAGGGCGCCGCCGCGCCGGCCAGCCTCTCGGTGTTCCCGCCGAAGGGCGGCCAGGGCACCACGGTCGAGATCGACCTGACCGCCACCAGCTCCTTCTTCGACTTCGATCTGCTCGAGGTCGATCTGGGCGACGGCATCACGGTGGACTCGGTGGCCGTGGACGACGGCTGGGGCGCCCGCGCCACCATCACGATCGCGCCCGACGCCGAGCTGGGCCCCCGCGACGTGACGGTCACCACCAGCGGCCGCGAGAAGGTGCTCACCGAGTCCTTCGACGTCATCGCCGAGAGCTTCCGCATCGATCCGGGTACGGTCCGCATCGGGGAGACGATCGACATCGACATGGTGGGCGCCAACACCACCTGGGAGCCCGGCGTGACCTGGCCGAGCTTCGGCGAGGGCGTCGCGGTCGACGAGTTCACCGTGCTGTCCGAGACGCTGGCCACCGCCACGCTCACCATCGACCCCGCCACCCTGCCCGGCTGGCGCAACGTGGTGATGGACAACGGCGGCGGCGACCTGGTCACGCTCTACGACGGCTTGAAGGTCGATCGCGTCTCGCTGGCCGCCACCTTCGACCCCACCATCGCCGAGCAGGGCGACACGGTCGAGTTCACCGTGCGCGCCCGGGGCACCGAGTTCCGAGAGGCGCAGCCCCCGCGGCTCACCTTCTTCGACCGCTTCGGCGAGAACCCCGACATCGTCGTAGACAACCTCGTCTGGCTCGACTCCGAGAACGTCTACGGCCAGATGACCCTGTCGAACGCCGCCGCGCTGGGCATGCGCGAGGTGCGCATCGACAACGGCGACGAGGGGATCGTCATCCCCGACGCCTTCGAGGTGATCGGCGGCGGGTGGGACCTCAGCGAGGTCGCCATCGACCTGAGCTTCACCGTAGTCCGCTCGAAGGACAACGCGACCGGCATCATCAACGAGTCGGTCCGCGCGCAGTGCATCTTCTTCATCCCGCTCGACCCGCCCTGCCCCCAGGGCGGCGGCTCTGGCTCGGGGTCCGAAGACGGCAGCCACCCCTCCAGCTACGACGTCAACGGCGCCTACGGCGTCACCGGCGAGGGCTCTGGCGGCGGCGGCGCTGAGGACTGCCCCTTCCCCACCACCGTGCCGGCCGGCGACTTCGTGTGGCTCGAGTCCGACGTCAACACCATCACGATGGAGAAGACCTACGACGACACCACCGGGATGGTCTACTACACCGCGCCCGACCTGGTGATGGCCGACTACGTCCCCGACAACCTCTACGACCTGCACACGCAGGGCGAGCCCGAGGGTGAGGGCATCGGCGAGCACCTCCTCGAAGAGGTGCAGCCCACCGTGCCCCGCGACTGGCACTGGACCTCGCCCGACCTGTGGGGCAACTACACCCACAACCGCGCCGAGCCCTTCGTCTTCACGTGGACCGCGGCCGGCACCTACCCCGACGCCATCTTCTACGTGAGCATGTTCACCGAGCAGAGCCCCGGGCCGCTGAGCCGCGAAGACTGGGTCGGCTACATCGGCGCGATCCCCTTCGACGACGGCTACCACGCCTTCTCGGCCGAGGAGATGAGCTGGCTCGCGCCGGGCGGCGTGCCGGTCTACGCCTACAGCTACCTGCAAGGGCGCGAGTTCGGCCTGCCAGACAGCATCTACCAGACCAACACGGCGCCCTCCTACATCTACCTGAGCCAGTACATGGTGCTCGAATAGGCCCGGCGCGCTCGCCCGTCGCCCCCGCGCATCCCCGATCCAGGACCCCCGCCGCCATGAGCCAACCCACCCGACGCCACCGTTGGCGCCGCGCCGCGCCGCTGGCCACCCTCGCCGCCCTGGCCGCCTGCAAGCAAGATCAGGGCTTCGCCGAGATCTCCATCGAGAACACGGTCATCGTCACAGGCGACTTCGACCGCCTCGAAGACCCCCTGCTGCGGGCTGACGTCAAGAACCAGGTGTTCGAGGGCTACATCGTGCAGCCCGTCTACGAGCTGTCCGAGACCTCCGGCGAGTCGGTGCAGCAGGTCGAGGCCCTCTTCGACGGACGCGACGAAGACGGGCAGCCGCTGCTCTACACCTACGACGCGCTCTTCGTGAACTCCGGCGCGCGTGGGTTCGGTGCCTACGTCTACAACGCGGTCGACGCCGACGACTCGTTGGTGGCCGACCCGGCGGTCATCGACCAGGTCTCCACCTTCGTCGAGCGAAACCGGACCGTGGTCGTCACCGACTGGGCCTACGACCTCGTCGAGGCCGCCTGGCCCGACAAGATCCAGTTTCTGCAAGAGGACGACGGACTCGACGGCGCCCAGCTGGGCGTCTCGGAGACCGTCATCGCGCGAGTCACCGACCCCGACCTCGCGGGCGCCCTGGGCGCCGATCAGGTCGAGCTACAGACCCCCTGGGGCTACTGGACTGTGATGGAAGATGTGGCCGACGGGGTGACGGTTCACATGCGCGGCGACGTCGATTGGAGACAGACCGACGGAGGCGGCTCGGCCCGCATCGAAGACGTGCCGCTGGTGGTCAGCTTCGAGCACGAGGGCGGCCGCGTCGTCTACTCGAGCTTCGCGTGGCGCGCCCAGCGCCAAGAGGTGGCCGATGGCCTGTTGGCCGCGCTGGTCGAGGGGCTGAACGTCTCCGTCACCGGCCGGTCGAGCGACGGCGCCGAAGGGGGCTCCAGTGAGTGACCGAATGCGTCCGCCGTGCCTGCTCGTCCTCGCCCTGAGCGGCGCGGCCCTCACGGCCGGCTGCACCGAGTACGGCTACGTCGAAGAGGTCAACCGCGACGTCTTCGAGCAGGTGCGCCGAAACACCGTCGATGTGTTGCTGGTGGTCGACAACTCCTGCTCGATGGTCGATGAGCAGGACAAGCTCGCCGCGAACTTCGACAACTTCATCTCGGCCTTCGAGGGCATCGACGTCGACTGGCACATGGCGGCGGTCACGACCGACATGGCCGACGCCGACCAGTCCGGCCACCTGCTGGGTGGCGGCGACGAGGTGCTGCTCATCGACGCCGAGGGCCGCACCCTCGACCGGGTCGCCTGGACCCGCGACTGGGCGGTCAGCCCAGGCGCCGCTCTGCAGCTCGACCCGGGCGTGACGACCGCCATCGGCAACGACGACCGTCAGGCCTGGTGCCTGGCCAACACCGCCTTCGGCGACGGCGACCTGGGCAGCCCGGGCGCCGCCAACGCCGACTGCGGCGGCGCCAGCGCCCCGCCCGACTCCGGCGACAGCGGCGCCACCGACGGCTCGGATGGCTCCGACGGCTCGGATGGCTCCGACGGCGGCACCACCACCGCCCGCGCCCCTCGGGTGGACGAGCTGCTCTTCACCGAGCTCCTCATCAACCCCAGCGCCTCGGAAGACGCGACCGGCGAGTGGGTCGAGCTCTGGAACCGCAGCGCCGACGAGCTCTCGCTCGACGGCTGCGGCATCCGCGACTCGGGCCGCAACGCCTACACCTTCCCCGCCGGCACCGCCATCGCGGCGGGCGCCCGGCTCGTCGTGGGCCGGTCCACCGACAGCGCCTTGAACGGCGGCGCGCCGATCGATCTCTCCGCAGGCAGCGACCTCACGCTCGCCAACGCAGAGCTCTTCCTCACGAGCAGCACCGAGAACGCCGCCGACCAGTTCGGCGAGCTGGTGAGCGTGGGCGCAGGCGGCGTGGGCATCGAGATGGGCCTCGCAGCAGCGCGGGCGGCCCTCTCCGAGCCCCTCGTCAGCGGCGCCAACGCCGGCTTCCTTCGCGACGACGCCAACCTGTCGCTG
>JBDQIL010000609.1:0-3821 GCA_040264415.1 Myxococcota bacterium | reverse complement strand
GGGATGGGGTGGACTATCGCGGCGGGGCGGCGGTGGATCGCCCTGGGCGCCCCCCCCACGCGGGCGCTACGGCTTGGGAGCCCGAGACGGTACCGGAGCGCCCATGACCCCCTTCTCGTCCATCCTCGACCGCGCCCTCGACCGCCACGGCGAGGCGGCCCTTCGGGCTCGGTTCCCGGCCGTGGCGGGCCCAGAGGGGCTGCGCGCCCTGTCCGACCCCCACGTGCTCGCCACCCTCACCCAGCGGGTCTTCTCGGCCGGCTTTCGGTGGTCGGTCATCGCGCAGAAGTGGCCGGGCTTCGAGGCGGCCTTCGCGGGCTTCGACGTCGATCACGTGGCCGACCTCGACGCCGATGGCGTGGCCGCTCTGGCGGCCGACACCCGCATCGTGCGCAACCGGCCCAAGATCCTCGCCACCATCGAAAACGCCCGCTTCGTGCGCGACACGGCTTCGGCTCACGGCTCGTTCGGTGCGTGGCTGGCCGACTGGCCGCCCGCCGACCCGGTGGGCCTGTGGGACGCGCTGAAGGCGGGCGGCGCGCGCCTGGGCGGCAACACGGGGCCCTTCGTGCTGCGCCAGCTGGGCTTCGACACCTTCCGCTTCAGCGACGATGTGAGCCAGGCCCTCATCGACGCTGGCGTGGTGTCCAAGCCCCCCACCGGCAAGCGCGCTCGTCGGGCTGCGCAGGCGGCCATCGTGCAGTGGGCCCGAGAGGCCGAGCTGCCGCTGGCCCACGTCTCGGTGGTGTTGGCCTGCAGCACCGGCCCCGTCTACGACGGCTGACCGGCGGGCTCAGGCGCGGTCGCCCGTCTGGGCCACGGCGCGCTGGCGTGCCATCACCCACGGCGCGATCTCGCGCTGCAGGCGGGCCTCTTCGCGCCGGTCGGTCACCAAGAACAGGCCCATGACCGGGCGCCGCTCGCGGGTCTGAACGTGGCGCACCTCGGCGAGGGCCACCACGATCCCGTAGGGCTGCGGCAGCAACACCGTCACGCCCACCGCGTCGCCCGTGACGGCGCCGCCCAGATCCTCCAGCTCCACGCCCACGCCGGTCACCGACAGGTCGCGCAGGCGCCCGATGCGCCTTCCGCCGGGGGTCTGCACCTCGACGCGCACCCGCCGGTTGGGGGCTGGGGACGCGCGGTAGGCGGCGCGCTCGTTGAAGAGGCTCCGCAGCTCCGAGTGCAGCAAGGCCCGGTGCTCGCGCCAGTCCACGAAGCGCATGCCCACGCGGGGCCGGGGGGCGCGCTCGTCCACGTGGCACACCAGCCCCCTCAGGTCGATGGGAGCGAGCAGCTTGTCCGACGACACCCGCAGCGTCACCTCCTGGTCGGTCTGCATGGCTCCGTGGGCGCCCTCGGGCAGCTCCAGCCCGGCGCCCGCGGCCGACAGGTCGAGCAGGCGCACGGGATCGGCGGGCAGATCGGCCGCGATCAGCGCGATCTCGATTCGCTCGGCGTGGCTCGGCTGTAGCCGGTAGTGCTGGCGACGGTTGGACATGACGGCTCCCTCGTCGTCCCGCCATCGGCCCCGCGGGTGGCGACTCAAGGGAATTCCTGCGAACCGGCAGCCGTTAGGCTGCGACCATGCTCACCTTCGCCTTCGACATCGTCTGCCCCTACGCCTACATCGCCGCCTCTCGGATCGAGGCCCTCGCGGCCGCCCACCGCCGCGAGGTGCAGTGGCAGCCAGTGCTGCTCGGCGGGCTGTTTCAGCACCACGACGCGCCGCAGGTGCCGGCCGAGACCTGGCCGGCCGAGAAGGTGGCGCTGGGCCGCAAGGACATCCTGCGGGCGGCCGACGAGGCCGGCGTCTCCCTCGAGATTCCAGACGCCCACCCCCGCCGAACCGTGGACGCCATGCGGTTGTGCGTCGCCGCCCCCGACGCGCTGCGTCCGGCGGTGGCCCAGGCCCTCTACGCCGCCTACTGGGTCGAGGGGCGCGACATCTCCGACCCCACCGTCTTGGCCGAGGTCGCCGCCCGCTTCGGGCTGCCCGACGACGCGTGGCGCGCCGACGCGGCCCGCGCGGGGCTGCGCGAGTCCACCCGCCAGGCGGCCGAGCGTGGCGCCTTCGGGGTGCCCACCATCTGGGTGGGCGACGAGATGTTCTGGGGCGCCGATCGCCTGCACTTCGTCGAGCAGGCCCTGTCCGGGCGTCGGATCAGCCCCGCGGCCCCCGTGGGCAGGAGCGGCCAGAAGATCCGCTTCTACCATGACTTCGCGAGCCCGTTCTCGTACCTGGGCGCCACCCAGGTGGCCCGCGTGGCCGCCCGGCACGGCGCTGAGATCGAGTGGCGCCCCTTCTTGCTGGGCGCCCTGTTTCGCGACATCGGCACCCCGATGGTGCCCCTCGCCACCTTCTCGGCGGTCAAGCAGCAGCACCTGTTGGGCGACCTGCACCGCTGGGCCGAGCACTGGGGCGAGGGCTTCGCCTTCCCGGCCTGCTTCCCAGTGCGCACGGTGCTCGCGTTGCGGGTGGCCCTGCAGGCGCCCGAGGTCACCTTGCCGCTGTACCGGGCCCTGTGGGTGGAGGGCCGCGACCTCTCCGACCCCGCGGTGGTCTCTGCCGTGCTGTCCGCGGAGGGCCTCGACCCCGCCCCGCTGCTCGAGGGCGCGCAGGCCCCCGCGGTCAAGCAGCGCCTCATCGACAATGGCGCGCTGGCGCGCTCGTCGGGGGTGGTCGGCGTCCCCACCTTCGAGCTCGACGACGGCATGCTGATCTGGGGCCAAGACCGGATCGTCCAGCTCGACCGCGCCCTGTCGGGCTGGCGCCCCCGCCCGGAGGCCCGCTGATGGCCGCCGTCGCCCTCGTGGCCCTGACGCTCACCGTGGGCCCTGCCCAGGCCCAGGAGCCGCCCCCTGAGGCCCAGCAGTGGGCCGACCGCATCCGCCGCGACTATCCGCACTACCAAGAGATCACGTTCCAGTTCCTGCCCAGCGCCCCCGCGGGCCCCCCGTGTCCGGGCCCTGGGCTGCGGCCGCCGCCGGCGGGCGCGCCGGGGGTCGATGCGGCCTACCGCGCCCGGCTCATCGCCGACCCCGACGGCGTGTCGGCAGCCTGTGGTGCGCTCAACTTCCGGTCTTGGATGCTGCGGGCCGACCTCACCTCGGGTGACCAGCGCATCTTCTCGCCGGGCTGGCTGCGGGTGGTCGAGCTGCCCGCGGGCGTGTCGGGCAGCGAGCGCGTCGCGGCCATGGTGCGAGACGGGGCGGTCGCGTCGAAGGCCTTCCACGCCGTGGCGCCGGCCGGCCGGTTTCTGGTCGATCTGCACCTGCCGTGCGCGGCCTCGGGGGTGACCACCTACGATATCGCCGACCTGGTGGTGGGCTTGCGGACCGCCCCCGACGCCCATGACGTGACCGCGGTGGCCGTGAGCCCTTGCGGGCGCACCTGGTTCTCGCTCGAGTCGGCCGACGACCTGGTGAAGCGCGCCCAAGAGCCCCGCGAATACTGGGGGCTCGACTTCCCCGAGGCGCGCGATCGGGCACGTCAGCGCGGCGGAGCCCGCCAGGCCGACTGAACGGCGCGGTCGCCGCGGGCAAGTGGAGCGGTGCGCCCGCGGCTGCCGGCGTCGTCGCTGCGAGCGGGCTACGCGGGCGGCCCCCCGGAGTCGCCATGCCTGCCCTCGCCGACCGCGCCGATCACCGCTGCGAGCTCTGCGGCGCCACCCACGCCCTCGCCCCCTGGCCCGTGCCGCCCGGCGACGACGACGACCACGCCGTGCTGGTCTGCGGCGACTGCCGCGGGCAGCTCGACGGCAGCGCGCCCGCCAACCCGGCCCACTGGAACTGCTTGCGCGAGGCGGCCTGGAGCGCCG
>JBDQIL010000608.1:0-3821 GCA_040264415.1 Myxococcota bacterium | reverse complement strand
TCTCCAGGGTGGCGGCCCTCCGGCCGAGCGCGGTGGCGGCCGCGGCGGTGCTGCCCGAGCCGGCGAAGGGCTCGAGCACCCAGTCGCCGGTCTGCGAGTAGGCCCGCAGCAAGGGCTCGAGCACCGAGCGAGGCTTGTGATTCGGGTGGTGGTCCCAGTCGCCCGCCTCGCCGTCGTCGTCGTAGCCCGTGATGACGTGTCGGGGGGGCAGCCGGTCGTCTGGGCCCGGCTCAGGCTCTGGGCGCCGCCCGAAGATCAAGGCCACCTCGTAGAGGCGCGCCGTGCGTTCGTTTCCGCCGCCCTCGCGGGTGAGCTTGGCCCACTGATAGGTGCCGTGGAAGCACCACCCCCGGCGGTCGAGGATCGCGCGAATGGGGGCGCGTCCCAAGAAGTTGTTCCAGATGATGGCGTGGCCGTCTTCGGTCACGCGCTCGAGGGCCGGCCCCAGCCAGGCGTCGGTGAACCGGCGGAAGGCGCGCACGTCGTCGAAGCGCCGCACCGCCTCATGGTCGATCTTGGCTCGCTTGGGGTCGCGCCGCTGCCCGCGCTTGTTTCGCCGCGTGAGCAGGCAGTAGGGGGGATCCGCGTGGAGCAGCGCCACCGGGCGCTGCCCGAGCAGCGCTTCGTAGGATCGCGCGTCGGTGGCGTCGCCACAGGAGACGCGCAGCCCGGGCTCTTGGGTCAGCAGCATGTGCGGATTCTCAAGGTTGCGAGCGCGCCGCGCAAGGCGCCCCGGCTCGCCCGCGTCGAATGGCGGCGGCGAGGCTGCGTCGCACTCGACACGATACGCTGTCGCATTCCCTGGAGGCCTCATGTCCGATTCGAACCTCACGCGCCGCTCGGTGCTCGCTGGTATGGCTGCCGGCGCCGCCGCCCTCGCTCTGCCCCGCTCCGCTCGCGCCGGCGACGACGGCGTCGTCAACGTCGTCCACCCCTACCCCGAAGACAGCCCCGTCGGCTCCTTCCTGGATCGATGGAAGAAGGGCGTGATGGCCGACAACAGCGGCCGCTTCAAGATGAAGTTCCGCGAGGGCGATGACACCGGCGCCGAGGCCACCGTCGTGCAGAACCTGCGCAAGGGCAAGTTCGAGGCCGCGGTGGTCTCCTCGTACGGCGTGGGCACCGAGATCTCGAAGCTCAACGTGCTGTCGCTGCCCTACCTGTTCGGGCAGGGCGACCAGTCGGTCGTCGAAGCGCGCCTGAAGGACGCCCGAAGCGAGATCAAGTCCACGCTCGACGGCAAGGGCCTCAAGCTGGTCTGGATGTTCTACATGGGCCGCCAGGTGCTGGTCTCCCGCGACCTCGAGCTGGGCCCGCCGTCGTCGTACCGGGGCGTCAAGGTGGGCGTTCGACCCGGCGCCCACGAGGTCGAGACGTGGAAGGCCATCGGCGCGCGCCCAGTCGAGCTGGCCGTCAACGACATGGACAACGCGCTCCGCACCAACCGGATCCAAGCCGCCGCGGTCTCGCTGTTCGAGGCCTCCGACCTCAACTGGAGCATGGCCAAGCCGCGCCTCGCCCTGACCAACCACGCGGTCAATGTGGGCTTCTTGCTCTTCAACAAGGAGCTCTTCGACAAGATGTCGAAGAAGGACCAGGCCGCGCTGTTCGACGATCGCGGTCGCCGGCAGGAGGCCCTGTCCGAGAAGATCCGCAAGCGCGAGGCTGAGCTCATGAGCGAGCTCAACCGCGAGGAGATGTGGATGAACGTGGTCAAGGAGCGCGACCTCAACCTGCTGCAGGCCGCTTCTGCCGAGGTGCACACCGACTGGCTCGCCAACCACGCCGGCGCCAAGGGCCTGCACAAGACGCTCAAGGGCTGAGCCCCGACCATGCTCCAGCGCACCCTGCCCGGCACCGACCTGCGACTGTCGGTGGTGGGTATGGGGTGCTGGACCATCGGAGGCACCTGGTGGGGCCCCGATCAGGACGACGCGCGGGCCGTGCGAGCGGTCCACGCCGCCCTCGACGCGGGGGTCAACTGGTTCGACACCGCGCCGCTGTACGGCGCCGGGCACGCCGACCGCCTGCTCGCCCGGGCGCTCAGCGACCGCCCGGCGGCGCTGGTCGCCACCAAGGTGGGCGCGCGCATGCAGGGCGAGCACGCCATCAGCGACCTGCGGCCAGACTCCGTGATCGCCGACTGCGCGGCGTCGCTGAAGCGGCTGGGTCGCGACCGCATCGACCTGCTGCAGGTGCACTGGCCATGCCAGGTGGGCGCGGCCCTCGAAGACACGCTGGGCGCCCTCCTCGATCTGCGAGACCGGGGGTGGATTCGTCACTTCGGGCTGTGCAACTATGACGCCCCGGCGGTCGCCCGCGCCCGGGAGCTGGCGCCCATCGCCAGCCTGCAGGCGCCCCTCAGCCTGCTCCGGCGAGAGGCCGAGGGGGCCCTGATGGCCGAGGTGACCACGGCCCGCGGTGCCCCGCCGCGCCCCCTGGGGCTGCTCGCCTACGAGACCCTGTGCCGTGGCCTCCTCACCGGACGCTTCCCCACCCTGCCCACCTTCGACCCCTCTGATCAGCGCGCCCGTGACGCGCGCTTCTCGGGCCACCGCTTCGCCCACGCGCGCGCGCTGGTCGCAGACCTCGAGCGGGTGGCCGACAAGGTGGGCTGCTCGGTGGCGGCGCTGGCGGTCGGCTGGGCCCTGCAGCGACCCGGCGTGACCGCGGCGGTGGTCGGCGCTCGCACCCCCGAGCAGATCCGAGACTCGGCCACCGCCGCGGGCCTGCTGGGCCGTCGCCGCCTCTGGTCGGTGGTCGACCGGATCGCGGCCATGCACGGCGGCAGCTGACCGGGGCCCTGGCGGCGTCGAGCGGCGCCGGCTTGGAGCGGCAGGCCCCGACCGGCTGGGTCAGCCGATCCAGACGCGGTCGCGGGTGATGTCGGCGGTGGAGGGGCAGCCACACAGGGCCATGGCCTCGTCCAGCTCGGCGCGCAGCAGGTCGAGCGTGTGCGACACGCCGGCGGCGCCGCCGACCGCCAAGCCCCACACCACGGGGCGCCCGACCAAGACCGCCTGGGCACCCAGGGCGACGGCCTTGAGCACGTCGGTGCCGCGTCGCACCCCGCCGTCGAGCAGCACCGCGGCGCGGTCGCCCACGGCGCTGACCACCTCGGGGAGCGCGTCGAGGCTGGCGACCGCGGTGTCGAGCTGGCGGCCGCCGTGGTTCGACACGATCACCCCGGCGCAGCCCGCCTCGACCGCGCATACGGCGTCGTCGCCCCGCAGAACGCCCTTGACCACCACGGGCAGCCCGGCGACCGAGCCGAGCCACGCGATGTCGTCCCAGGTCAGGCTGGGGTCGAGGATGTTGTAGACGAATTCGGCGAGCTGGGAGCCGTCCGGGGTGCCCCGGCGCACGGCCTCGCCGGCCAGGCCCGCCGCATCGAGCAGGTCGCGGATGTGCAGGGTGTCGGGGAGCCGGAAGCCGTTGCGGACGTCGCGCTCGCGGGTTCCGAGCACCGGCGCGTCGACGGTCACCACCAGGGCCGTGCAGCCTGCTGCGCGGGCGCGCGCGACCAGCGCTTGGGTGACGGCGCGGTCGCGGTAGACGTAGAGCTGGAACCACAAGCCCCCGCCCCGGGTCGCTCCGCCCGCGGCGCGCCAGGCCTCGGCCACCGACTCGACCGACTCGGTCGAGAGCGTGGACAGCACCATCACCGTGCCCGCCCGGGCGCAGGCCGCGGCCGTCTCGCGCTCGCCTCGGGGCCAGGCCATTCCCTGAAAGGCGGTCGGGGCCACGAGCAGCGGCATCGAGACGGGGTGGTCGAGGGCGGTGGTGCGGGTGTCGGACACGGTGAGGATGGCGATGTGAAC
>JBDQIL010000607.1:0-3822 GCA_040264415.1 Myxococcota bacterium | reverse complement strand
GGACTGGGCGCCGGTCTCGATCCCGGACCCGGCCACCGAGCCGATCGAGCCGGAAGAGGACGAAGCGGGCCGGATCCGCACCGACGCCGCGCCGAAACCGGTGGGCGCCTACCCCCACGCCCGCCGGGTGGGCGATCTGCTCTACCTGTCGGGCGTGGGCCCCCGGCAGCCCGGCACCGACGCCATCCCGGGCGGCCCCATCCGCGACGCCGACGGCGCCCCCCTCGACTACGACATCCGCGCGCAGACGCAGGCTGTGATCGACAACGTCCGGGTCATCCTCGAGGCCAGCGGGAGCTCCCTCGACCGGGTGCTCGACATCACCGCCTTCCTGGTCGATATGGACCGCGACTTCAAGGGCTACAACGAAGTCTACGCCGACACCTTCGCGCCCATCGGCGCCACCCGCACCACGCTGGCGGTGCGGGCCCTGCCCACGCCCATCGCGGTCGAGTTCAAGGTCATCGCCGCCGCGGGTGACGACACGTGAGCGGACCCGGGCTCATCGACATCTCGCCGGTGGTCTCGCCGCGCATCGGCGTGTGGCCCGGCGACACGCCCTACCGCCAGCGGTACCTCTGCCGCATCGATCGAGGCGCCCACCTCGACCTGTCCACCATCGAGACCACCGTGCACCTCGGCGCCCACGCCGACAGCCCGTCGCACTACCGCGGCGGCGGGGCGGGGATCGCCGCCCGCGCGCTCGATCGCTACTACGGCCTCTGCCAGGTGATGCGGGTCTCCGTGGGGCGCGGAGAGCGGGTGCTCCCCCGGCACCTCTGCGGCCCCATCTCCGCGCCGCGGCTCTTGCTGCACACCGGCACCTTCCCCGACCCGGACGCCTGGAACGACGACTTCGCGGCGCTCTCGCCCGAGCTGGTGGCCGCGCTGTTCGATCAGGGCGTGCGGCTGGTGGGCATCGACACGCCCAGCATCGACCCGCAGGCCTCGAAGGCCCTCGAGTCGCACCAGGCGGTCGCCGACCGCGACATGGCGGTGCTCGAGGGGCTGGTGCTCGCCCACGTGCCGCCGGGTCGCTACACCCTCATCGCCTTGCCGCTGCGGCTCGAGGGGGCCGACGCGAGCCCTGTCCGCGCCGCGCTCGCGCCGCTCTCGGAGTCGCCATGATCCTCGTCACCGGTACCAAACGCTCGGGCACCTCCATGTGGATGCAGGCCCTGCAGGCCGCGGGGATCGAGGTGCTCGGCAGCGCCTTCCCCCGCGTGTGGGAGGAGTCCATCAAGGAGGCCAACCCGCGGGGCTTCTTCGAGAGCCGTTTCCGAAACGGGATCTTCTACCGCACCAACCCCGACCCCAAGACCGGGCGGTTCCTGCACCCCAAGCCCAGCCGAAAGGTGGCGGTCAAGGTCTTCATCCCGGGCCTCGTGCGGTCCGACATGGCCTTTCTGCACCGGGTCATCGGCAGCGTGCGCCCGTGGCGCGCCTACAGCGCGTCGCTGCGGCGCCTGTACGCCATGGAAGACCGCTGGCTCGAGGCCAAAGAGCACGATCCCGAGACCGGCGAGAGCCCCCTCGAGCGGGCCCGCAAGCAGCGCGCCCCGGTGCCCCCCGCGGTCGAGTGGTGGTTCGAGAACTACGAGCTCATCCGCGACGTGGCCACGCGCCGGTACGCCTTCCACATCGTGAGCTACGACCGCATGCTCTCTGAGCCCGCCGCGACCCTGGCCAAGGTCATCCCGTGGCTGGGGGTGGGCGATGTCGACGCGGCCGCCGCGGCCATTGAGCCGTCTCTGCGCAGCCAGCCCGCGAGCACGCCTGACCCCCCCGAGGCCGCCGACCTGTCGGCCGAGGCGGTGCGCGTCTTCGACGACTACTACGCGTCGGTGCACGAGAACGGCGCGCTGCCCAAGTCGCTCATCACCGACATGAACGCCCTTCAGAAGCAGATGGAGGCCGACTGGAAGGGGCTGGGCAAGGAGCGCGAGGTGCGCTGAGCGCTCCGTCGCGCGCGCGGGGCCGCCTGGTCAGCAACGACAGACGCCGCGGCCACCGAGGGGCCGCGGCGTCGCCCGTCGGGGCCGAAGCGATCAGCCACGCTCGAAGAGGAAGTTGTTGTCGTCGTCGTCTTCGCACTCCATCTCGTCGCCGTCGACCGTGCAGGTGAGGTCGAAGCTGGCGTCGTCGCCGTCGATCTCGACCTCCCACTCTTCGCCGTCGTCGGTCGTGGCCTCGACGTCGCCGTCGTAGCTGGCCGAGTACGAGTCGGAGTAGCCGTAGCAGTTGTAGGTGTAGGTGACCTTCTGATCGAAGGAGCCGAGCACCTTGTCGCCGTCCTTCTCGTTCATGTCGACCCCGAGCTCGAGGTCGAAGCTGGAGGAGCAGTCGCCGCTGCTGTAGGACTGCGACGTCTCTTCGCCGTTCAGCTCGGTGAGCTCCCAGGTGCCCATGATGGACGGGGAGCAGGCGGCGGCGCCCAGCGTGACGCTGAGGGCCTGAAGGGTGGGGATGGCGTAGGTGCGGGTAGACATTCGGGTCTCTCCAGTGAGGGAAAAGCAACCTATCCCGATGACGCCAAGGCGCGCAAGGAGCGGTTGCCCGGGGCTATTCGCTGTCGCCGCCGACGCCCGCGCCGACCGGCGGCAGCTGCGGCTCGAAGTCGAGGGCGCCCACCAAGAAGGCCCACAGGTCGGTGGCCTCGCGGATGCGCTGCTCGGTGGACATGCCCGCGCCGTGGCCCGCCCGGGTCTCGATGCGGATCAAGACGGGGTTGTCGCAGGCGTGGTCGCGCTGCAGGGCGGCGGTGAACTTGAAGCTGTGGCCGGGCACCACGCGGTCATCGTGGTCGGCGGTGTGCACCAGGGTCGCGGGGTAGCAGGTGCCGGGGCGCGTGCTGTGAAGCGGCGAGTAGCCCTTGAGGTAGCTGAACATCTCGGGGCTGTCGTCGCTGCGGCCGTAGTCGCTGGCCCAGGCCCACCCGATGGTGAAGGTGTGGTAGCGCAGCATGTCGAGCACGCCGACGCCGGGCAGGGCGGCGCCGAAGAGATCGGGGCGCTGCGTCATGACCGCGCCCACCAGCAGGCCGCCGTTCGACCGGCCGTTGATCGCCAGCCGGTCGGGGCGGGTCCAGTCGTTGGCGACCAGCCACTCGCCGGCCGCGATGAAGTCGTCGAAGACGTTCTGCTTGTTCATCTTCGTGCCGGCCTCGTGCCAGGCTTCGCCGTACTCGCCGCCGCCCCGGATGTTGGCGACCACGTAGACGCCGCCCATCTCCAGCCAGACGGCGCGGTCGGCGCGGAAGCCCGGCGTGATGGGGATGTTGAAGCCGCCGTAGCCATAGAGGATGGTGGGGACGTCGCCGGTGGGCGTGACGTCGCTCCGGCGGGTGATGAAGAGCGGGAAGCGGGTCCCGTCGCGGCTCTCGATGAAGACCTGCTCGGTGACGTAGCGCTCCGAGTCGAAGTCGACGTCGGGGCGCTTCCACAGCGTGCTCTCGCCGGTCTCGAGATCGTAGCGGTACAGGCTCGAGGGCGTGGTGAAGTCGCTGTAGCTGTACCAGGTCTCGGTGGCGTCGCGCATGCCGCCGAAGCCGCCCGCCGAGCCCACGCCCGGCAGCGTGACCTCGCCCTTCGGGGCGCCATCGAGCGTGAAGCTGCGCACCACGGTGTGGGCGTCCTTCAGGTAGACGCCGAACAGGGTGTCGCCCGCGACATCGGCGGTGCGCAGGGTCTCGTCTGACTCGGGTATGACCTCGGTCCAGTCTTCGGGGGCGTGGAGGGTCATCGACACCACCTTCGACTTCGGCGCGTCCCGGTTGGTCTGAACCCACACCTGGTCGCCGTCGTTGGCCAGCACGCTGTACTC
>JBDQIL010000606.1:0-3828 GCA_040264415.1 Myxococcota bacterium | reverse complement strand
GGGCGCCCGCTGGCCGACGTCGAGATCATCCGCCCCGACCCCGACTTCCCGAGCCCCGATGATCGCGCGCCGCTCAAGATGGCCTGGTGCCGCCTGTCGGACTGAGCCGCGGGGCCGGGCCGCGGCAGCCGACGCCGGCCGACGCCAGGCGCTACGCTGCCCCCATGCGCGCCCTGTTGCCCCTCCTGCTGACTGCCTGTGGACCCGACGCCGGGCCGGCCGACCGCACCGCGGTCGACTCGGCCGACTCGGCCGACTCCGCCAGCCCAGCCGAAGGCCCGCTCACCCCACGCTTCTCGTTCGTGGTGATCGCCGACCCCCACGTCTATGGGCCCGGCGAGCACGCCGACCGCCTGGCCGCCGCGGTGTCCTGGGTCAACGAGCACGCCGCCGAACGCGACCTGCAGCTGGTCGTGGTGCTGGGCGACATCGCCTGGAACGACGGCATCCCCCTGGCAAACGAGCTGTTGGGGGAGCTGACCGTCCCGTGGGTGCCGGTGCTCGGCGACAACGAGATCCAGTCGGGCGACGCCGAGGCCTTCCATGTGATCTTCGCCGACCAGGTGGCGGCGCTGCACGACCAGCTCGACGCCTTCTCCATCGCCCCCACGCCGGTCGACGACCCGGTCTGGGGCCGCCCGTCGTGGCTCCAGAACCTCGCCTTCACCCACCAGGGCGTGCGCTTCATCTCGGCCGACTGGTCGAGCCGCGACCTCGACACCCTCTGGGGCGAGACCCCCGACCTGCACGAGTTCGAGGGCGGGACCTGGCCGTGGCTCGAGGGCCAGCTGACCCTGGCCGCCGCCCACCCCGACGACGCGGTGGTCTTGCTCAGCCACATGCCGCTGTTCTCGGGCCCGGGCGGGCTCACGGTAGACGAGGCGGCCCGCGTGGTGGAGACCCTCGACCCGCACCGCGATGTGGTGTGGGCCAACCTCGCCGGCCACCTGCACGGCTCGAGCAGCATGGACTGGGACGAAGCCGGGCTCGAGGTGCACGTCACCGATGCCACCTGGGACGACGACAACGTGGTTCGGGTGGTCACCGTGACCGGCAATGACCAGCGCTTCGCCTACGCCCACGACCTCGTGGTCGTGCAACCGGGCGCCAGCCGAGCGGCCCGCGCGTGGTGGGACGAGCTGGCCCGCACCGCGCCCCGCTGACGCCAGAGGGCGGGGCCCCCGCGCCCCGGTGAGGCGGTCCACCCACCCTGGACCGGCTCTTGCAAAAGGACCGAGCGCCTGAAACCCACCGTGGTGCGCTCATGACCCCCTCTCTCCTGCTCGGCCTGGCCGCGCTCTCCACCGCCCAGGCGGGCGCACACACCGACCCGGCGGGTCCGCACGCGGGTCCTGCGGCGCCGCGCAACATCGTCGCGGTCCGCGGCCTGACGGGCGCCACCCGACACGACGATCACGCCGAGCCGATGTACGGCGGCGGCGTCTTCTTCGAGCGCCTGCTGATCCCCCACGCCCTCGAGGCCGAGGTCGCCGTCAACCTGCTAATGGTGCAGGACACCACCGAGGTGCCCGTGGAGCTGCTGGCCAAGATGCCCCTGCACTTGGGCCCCGCGGTCGAGCTCAGCCCCGGGGTGGG
The DNA here is from genome assembly GCA_040264415.1 of Myxococcota bacterium. GTDB lineage: Bacteria > Myxococcota_A > UBA796 > UBA796 > UBA2385 > M30B51. The sequence goes on along the minus strand of JBDQIL010000606.1, from coordinate 2,232 downwards.
CGGGCTGATGGCCTTCGGGGGCGGATCGAAGCGGCCCACGCCTGGGCTCATCGCCAACACCGACCTCTACGTGTGGTTCGCACACGACTGGGCCCTGTTGTTCGAGGTGGACGGCATCGCGCTGCTCTCGCCCAACGGGCCAGCCGCGCAGGTCGAGGCGGGGTCGGGCGTGGCGAGGCGCTTCTGAGGTCCCCGGCGCGCCGGGGGATGAAACGTGAAGGTTCACCCTGTCGCGAAACATAATGTTTCAGCCGGGGTCGGCGGCGCCCACGGCCCGCCCCCGTCGGCGGGCCATCGAACCACCTCAGGCCTCGTCGCACACCGGGAAGACGCCCATCGGCAGCTTCAAATAGCGGCGCCCGTTGGACTCGGCGGGGGGCAAGTGTCCGGCGTTGGCGTTGACTTGGATGCTCTGGAACAACAGCCGAGGCGGCCGCAGAGTGGCGTCGCGCGCGCTGCGCCACTCGACGAACTGGGCGCGGTCGGTGTCGGCGCGCAGCTGCTTGTTGTGTGCCTTCGAGGCGCCGATGGTGGTCTCGAAGCGGAGCTCCCGGCCGCCCGGCTGGTAGTCGTGGCCCAGGAACACCCGCGTCTCATCCGGCAGGGCATAGAGCCGATGGATGGAGTCGAAGAGGTCCGAGGCGCTGCCCTTCGGGAAGTCGCAGCGGCCCGTGCCAAAGTCCGGCATGAACAGCGCATCGCCCGTGAACAGCGCGTCTCCACACTGCCACGTGATGCACGCAGGCGTGTGTCCGGGCGTGGCGATGGCCTGCAACGACAGCGAGCCCGCCTCCACCACGTCGCCGTCGGCGAACAGCCCGTCGAACTGGCTCCCGTCGGTGGCCAGGCCCTCGAGGGCGAACAGCCCCTGAAAGACCTGCTGCACGCCCACGATGGCCGCGCCCGCGCCCACCTGGGCCCCATGGCGCGCCTTCAGCACCTGCGACCCCGACAGGTGGTCGGCGTGCGCGTGGGTCTCGAGGACCCAGTGCAGGGTCAGCCCGTGCTCCTCGACGATGGCGCTCACCCGGTCGGCTGACTCGGTGAATGTGGCGATGGCCAACGGATCGTAGTCCAGCACCGGGTCGATGACCGCGGCGTCGCGTGTGTCGGGATCCCACAGCACGTAGGTCAGCGTCGACGTGCGGCGGTCGAACAGGGCTTCGATGTTCATGTCGTCTCCGGTGGGAGGGCTACCCTCTCCTTGTAGGCCCGACGGCGGCCGACGGCGCCTGCGCTGGCGCAGACTCCCCCGCGAATTCGGGCCCGTACCACCCGTCGTGGTCGGGCGCGCCGACGCCGTGCGGGTCGGACCAGTCGACCGCGGCCAGCCAGTCGGCCACGGCGCGCACCCGCGCGACGCGGCGCATCTCGGGGCGCATCACCACCCACAGGCCCACGGCGAACTCGGGCGGACCCACCCGCACCGTGTCTGGGAAGACGGCGCGCATGAAGGGGTCGAGCAGCACCCCCACACCCACCCCGGCGGCCACCGCCTCAGCCACGGTGGGCATGTGGTTGCCTTGGAAGGCCGCCGGGAGGCCGGTGCGCTCGGACAGCCCCGCGCAGGGGTTGAACGGCGCGGCCGCGTTGAAGGGCACCAGGGCCTGGCCGGGGGCGCCCAACGGCTCGGGGTGCGCCCGGCGCCAGGCCTTGCTCGCCCACGGCGAGAAGGTGGCCGTGCCCACCCGCCGCGCCAGGGCGGTCTCGCTGGCCACCGTGCCGCCCTCTCGCCGCAGCCGCAGCGCCACGTCAGCCTCGCCGCCGGGCAGGTTGGCCGTCTCGGGGCCCACCACAACGTCGAGCACCAGCTCGGGCCACGTCGCCCGCAAGGCCGGAAGCTGGAGCGCCGCGGCCGCGAAGAGCACCGACGACGCCAGCCGCACGGTCCCGCTCGCCGCGTCGTCGTGGCGCGCCAGCGCGCCGAACCGCCCGAAGGCGTTCTGCGCCTCGCGCGCCGCCGGCACCAGCTCCATCCCCTCACGGGTCAAGCGCGGGCCCGCGGTGGTGCGCTCGAAGAGCACCACACCCAGGTCACCTTCGAGGCTGGCCACCCGGCGGCCCACGGTGGAGGCGTCGACGTGCAGGGCCCGGGCCGCCGCCGAGAACGAGCCCGCGTCGACCACGGCGAGGAAGGTCTGGACCGCATCCCACGAGAAGTTGTGCATCGTTGCAATCCTGCATGGTGCAGATTCGCATAGCCGGACGGGCCCCCAAGGGCGAGATTCAAGG
>JBDQIL010000605.1:0-3837 GCA_040264415.1 Myxococcota bacterium | reverse complement strand
ATCACCCTCATCACCATGCGCACGCTGCTCTCCGTCGCCGCCTTCACCCTGGCCCTCTCGGTCGGCCCGTTCGCCCCGAGCGCAACGGCCGCAGACCAGGCCCCAGCCGGCGCGCCGGTCTTCGACGGGCTGTTCGTTGAGCTCCTGCCCGTCGGGGATCTCCCCGGAGACGGCGCGACCACCGTTGCCCTGCACCTGCTCGCGCTCGATGCCCAGGGCCAGCCCCTGCCCGGCGTCGAGCTCAAGACCAAGCTGTCCGAGGGCAGCGTGGCCGCGCCGGTTCAGGTGGAGCCCGGGGTGCTTCGGCTCGAACTCACGCCGCCTCAGGTCGAGACCACCCAGACCATCCAGCTCGACCTGAAGGGCAAGACGGCCACAAAGGAGAGCTTCAAGCGCAGCTTCACCTTCACGGTGCAGCCTCCCGTCAGTCAGCGGGTGGAGGTGGGCGCGAGCCCCACCGAGCTGGTGTTGAAGGAGGGCGCCACCGCGACCCTGCAGATCAACTTCACCGGCGGCTCGCCCCAGTACCGCGAGGGCGCTCGCCTTCAGCTCCGCACGAACACGGGCACCATCGAGAACCTCACGCCACTGGGCGACGGCGCCTACACGGCGCTGTTCCGCGCGCCCACCTCCGACATCCCACAGGTCGCGGTCATCACGGCGGTCGACGGGCGGGATCCCACCCGCACCTATGGCCACGTCACCCTGCCGCTGACCGCCCCCAAGGAGCTCTCGGTGACGGCCGAACCCGGGGCCAATGTGATGGTGCGCGTGGGTGATCGCGAGTTCGGGCCGGTGCCGACCGACCGGCGCGGCAAGGCCACGGTCCCGGTGGTGATCCCGCCGGGTACCCAAGAGGGCACGCTGGTCACCCTGAAAGACAACGCCCGCGCCGAGACCGGCCTCGACCTCGACGTGCCGCCCACCCCCCGCATCGCGCTCTTCGGGCACTACGCCGACCTCCCTGGCGACCCCGACGTCGATCTGCCCGTGCGCGTCGCGGTGTCCCGAGCAGACGGCACCCCTGATCCAGCCGCGCAGCTTCAGCTCCAGGTCGAGGGCGGAGCCCTCACCGGCCTGACCCACGAGGGGGCGGGCGTCTACCGCGCAGAGCTCGACCCCTCGCCGTCGGGGGGGGTGGTCGAGACCGCCGTGGTCGCCCAGCTCGCCGGAGCCGACGAGGCGCCGGTCGAGCTGCCCCTTCGGCTGATGCCCGTGCGGCCCACGGCGCTCACCGTCACCCCGACCCCTCGCGTGCTCGGCCCAGACGACGCCAGCTTCACCCTCGACCTCCGCCTCTCCGACGCGAGCGGTGGCGGCCTCGCGGGGCGCGCCTTCGAGTTCCAAGGCGCTGGAGCGCGCCTGTCGGGAGATATTGAAGACCGCGGCGACGGCTCCTACCTCGTGTCGTTCTCGCGCATGGGCCGCGGCCCCGCCGAGGTCCTCACCACAGCGAAGGCGCCCGCCAGCAAGAACCCCGTGCGGCAGGTGCTCGCGCTCCCCACGGTCGATCGGCTCCCTCCCGACGGGCTCTCCAGCACCGCGCTCACGCTGCTCGCGGTCGACGAGTTCGGCTACCCGGTGGCCGACGTGCCGCTGCGCCTCACCGTGCTTCGGGGAGACGGGAAGCTGCCGAGCAAGGTGACCACCGGGCCCACCGGCATCGCCCAGGTGCAGTACACCACGGGCCGCGAGATCGGCTTGATCAAGCTCATGGTGGAGGCTGGCGACCGCACCACCCAGGTGGGGCTCCTCCAGCTCCCGCCCGAGCTCGCTCCGGGGCTTCACTTGCCCTTCTCGGGCACCCCCGCCGAGGCCGCCCTCGAGGCCTCGTGGCGGCCCATCGTGGTTCGCACGCGACTCGAACGCGCGAACTGATCCCGGCGGCGGGCTGCTCAGTCGTTGGCGGCAGCCAGCCGATAGATCGTCCCGTCCTTGAAGTCGGCGACGTAGAGCTCGCCGTCGGGTCCCTGCGCGAAGGTGCTCAAGAGCACGGGGAAGCGTCCGAGCGCCGCGACCTCCACTGGGGCGGGAGACGGGGCCACGTCCCCCGCGGGCACCGTGATCGCCCAGAGCCGGCCCGAGACGAAGTCTCCGAAGACATAGCGGCCCCGCAGCGCCGGAATCGACGCCCCCGTGTACACGAATCCGCCGGTGATGCTGGCGCCCTCGTCGTGGTCGTAGGCATAGATCGGATCCTGGAGACCGCCCGCATCCGGCGCAGGGCAGCTCGCGTCATCGCCCGGCGGGAAGCAGCTTCGGCCCTCGCGCACCCTCCAGCCGAGGTTGTCTCCCGCCGACACCAGGTCCACCTCCTCGAAGGTGTTCTGTCCCACATCGGCGACCAGCAAGCGGCCGTCGGGGGTGAAGCTGAAGCGCCACGGGTTGCGAAGGCCGATGGCCCACGCCTCGGGCGCCACCCCCGACACGCCCACCCACGGGTTGTCCGGTGGCACGCCGTAGCCGTGCGCGTCGTCGCGGGCGTCCACGTCGATGCGGAGCATCGAACCCAGCAAGGTGGACCCGTTCTGCCCATGACCCTTGGGGTCGTCGCGCCAGCCCCCGTCGCCCATGCCCAGGTACAGCATGCCGTCGGGCCCGAAGACCACCTGTCCGCCGTTGTGGTTGGCGTAGGGCTGAGCAATCTCGATGACCACGCGGCCCGGTCCAGGCGCGTCGAGGCCGGTGAACTCGGTCACCCGGGTGTGCGCCTGGCCCTCCACATCGACCGAGTGGTTCACGTAGAAGCGCCCGTTCTGGCCAAAGTCGGGGTGGAAGGCCAGGCCGAGCAGGCCCTGCTCGGAGCGCGTGAGCACGTCGAGCGTGAGCACGGTCCCCACCACGGAGCCCGTCGATAGCTGGAGCATCCGAGCAGCGCCGCCCTTCTCGAGCGCCACGAGGCGATCAGGGGCGCCCGGGACGAACTGAAGGTCGGTCGGCTCTTTGAGGCCCCCGACCACGGGGACCAGTCGAACCGCGATCTTCGTGCGCGCGGCGTCTACGCCGTCGAAGGCCGGCGACAGCCCCGCCTGCGCTGCCTGCGCGCCGCCCGCCGCCGAGACAGCCTCATAGTCGCTCGGGTAGTTCTCGATGATGGTCGCCCGCAGGCTGTCGCAGCCCGACGTGACCAGGAGGAGAGGCAGGGCTCGCAGCATGACGCGGCTCACAGGCAAGGGGGATCGACTCAGCGGCGGCTGCGCGAAGCAATCGCGGCGATGCCTTCCTTCGCAGCCGCTTGGACCGCTGGGTCGGGGTCTTGCTCTACCCGGCGGCGCAGCAGGTGCTCCATCGCGGGCCCAGCCAGCGCACCGATTCCAATGGCAGCGACCGCCCGGATCTGCGGCTTGGGATGATCGAGCAGGCGGCGCATGGCTTGGACCGTCGTCCGCCACCCCGTCGCGGTCGCGATCCGGCAGCCTGCGATCACCTCGGCTGGATCATCGCTCTTCAACAGCGCCCGCACGCGGTCCCGTCCGTTGATGTCGAGGCTGTCCGGTGGGAACTGTTCGGCCACCTCCGGCCAGGGGCGTCGGACCGCGTCGGTGAACCGGTCGGGGGCAGGAGGCGGGGGAGCAGCCGGCGCCGCCGGCAGCGCGGGCGCACTTGAGCGGCCGTTGTCTTGTCCGGGCGCGGCAGCGGGAGGCAGCGCCGTGCTCGGCACCGGCGCACCGGACGCAGCGGGGCGAGGGTGGCTCTCGACCGCTCCACCGACCGCACGGTGGCGCCGTTGCCCGATAACGCGGCGGGCCTCGGTCGCCTCGGGGTGGTGGCGGTCTGCGCGGAGGCGGATTGTGACGAAGGTGGTCGCGCGCGACTACGGCGTCTGACGCTGTTGGT
>JBDQIL010000604.1:0-3837 GCA_040264415.1 Myxococcota bacterium | reverse complement strand
GCCGAAGCGACACCTGGCCGCGGTGGGCCGGCGCCGCGTCGCGGGACGAGGCCACCGCCAGCTCTTGGAGGGCCTTCAGCTCGGCCAGGGCCGCCTTCACGCCCGCGGTCATCTCAGCGGGGGAGCCGACGACCTCGTGGCCCTCGACGCCGGCCTGTCGCGGCTCGAGGCGGTCGAGCTCACCGGCTCCCCCGCTGAGATGACCGCGGGCGTGAAGGCGGCCCTGGCCGAGCTGAAGGCCCTCCAAGAGCTGGCGGTGGCCTCGTCCCGCGACGCGGCGCCGGCCCACCGCGGCCAGGTGTCGCTTCGGCTGGGGGAGGCCTGGCTGGCGCTGGTGCACGCCCTGATGGCGGCGCCCTGTCCCCCGGCCCTCGGGCCCGATCCCTGCGCGGTCTACGGAGCGGCGATGGCCGAGCGGGCGAGCGTGATGCTGCACCCCGCCCGAGACGCCCTCGACCGGGCGCGCGGCCTCGGCCCGCACCTCGGCGCGAAGGGCCGCCGGCGCCTCGCGCGGGCCGAGCGGGCCCTGGCCGAGACCACCGCGCGGGTGACCGGCGCGCTGCCGCCCCCGCGCCGCCGGGCGCCCGAAGCGCCGGCCACCGAGGCCCCCCGGGTCACCGACCTCGGCGCGCCGGCGCCGCTCCCCGCGGGCTGGGCCCCGGCGCCGTCGCGGGCCGATCCGGACGCGGCCCCCACGGTGGACCCCGCCCTGGAGTGGGTGCTGGTCGAGCCCACCGCGTGGATGAGCGCCCAGCGCGACGGCGGCGGCCCTCGGGCCCGCGCTCGGGTCGCGCCGCCGTCCGACGGCCACCCCGCCCCCCTGCTCGCGCGGCTGCTCGAGGCCGACGGCGATCGCGCGCTGCTCGAGGTGGGTCCCGGCGACCGGCGCGTCCACTGTCATGTCAACCCACCGTGGCACCCCGCCTGGCGGCTGCGGCTGTGGGTGGATCGGTCGGCGCTGCTGTCCGTCACCACCGCGCCTGTTCAGCGCTCCTTCGACGACGGCAGCGCGGTCGACCTGCGGCCCGGCGCGCTGGTGACCGACGCGGGGGTGTGGGTGGACGACATGCTGCTGCCGATCCAGCCAGACGCCTCGCTCGTGGGCGATCGCTACCGGCTCGCGGCGCCCCCGCCCGGCCGCGGCGACCCGGTGGGCTGGATCGACTCCGGCACCCGCCTCTCCATCGACGGCCAGCCCCTCGCCAGCGCCCCGGCGTCGCAGAAGGCGGACCGGCTGCGGGCCGTACACGCGGTGGAGCCAGCCCGGCACGGCGAGCGGGCGCGACAGGAGTCGGCGTGTGGGTCGGTCACCGTGCGGGCTGAGGGGCGCGACCCCGACGGGGGCGGCGTCGCTGGCATCTACGGCGGCGTCGTGGGCGACGTCGTGGACGGTTCGCCGATCGCCCGGGTGCGGATCCGGGCGGGCACGCCCCTCTGGTGGCCGGACGGCGCCCCCGCTGGCGCGCTGGTGGCCGACCGGACCGTGCCAGAAGACGACCTGGCCCCCGAGGGGGACGGTCTGCGCTGCCTCGATCGGCCGCTCGGGTGGCTTGAGGCGGGCCAGCCCGATCCCCTCGACCGGCACCTGTCGGTCTGCGTGCGGGTGAACCCGACGGGAACCCCTTCGGCACCCGTCACCCCACTGTAACGATCTGTCATGACCCCCCTGGAGGTCTTCCAACGCCGCCCCCGATCTGGGACACAGGGGGGGTGACGGTCTCCCCCTCCATCGCCTGTGCCCGCTGCGGCGCCCCTTGTCCGGGCGGCGCTTGCCTGCGCCACCCCGCGGCTGGCTCGCTCGATCTCCGGCGGGCCGACGACCAGGCCCTGGCCCTGCAGCTTCGAGATCGCACCCGCGCCCGCCGCGAGCGTCTGGCGGCCGTCATGGCGGCCCTCGGTTCGGTCGCGGGTGGTGTGGGCCTGCTGGTCCAGAGCACGGCGCCCTGGGGCGCGGCCGGCCCCCCGCCGGGGTGGATGGCCGGCGGGGCGGTGGCGCTCGCCGCGGTCCTCGTGAGCGCCGCGCTGGGCATCCGCCGCGAGGCCGCGGCGCCGACCCCGCCAGCGGCCTCGTTGCACGGGTTTGGCGCAGCAGACGCCGACGCCACGGCCCTCGCCGTCCGCCTGCGCCACGCCCGCTGGCTGCGCCTCGCGGGCCACGCCTCGGCGCTGATCAGCGCACCCTACGCGCTCGTGGGCGTGATGGCGCTGATCGCCGACCCCGCGGCCGCGTCGCTGGCGGCGGTGGCGCACGCGATCCCCTTCCTCTTGGGCCTCACCCTGCTCGAGGCGGCCCGGCGGGTCGAGGAGGGCCCGGGGGCGTCCGATGAAGGGGTGGAGGAGGACTCCTGGCTGGGCGCCGCTCCCCCAGCAGGGTCCCTCGCCGCGCGGCCGGCGCTTCCGAGCGCCCTCCGCTCGCGCACCCCGCGCCGCGCGGCCGGCTGAGCGCCGCTAGTCGCGGAGCTCGCGCAGGTACCGCGTGAGCGCGAGCAGCTGGTCGTCGGGCAGCCGCTTGCCGTAGGCGGCCATGGCGGTGCCCGGGCTGCCGCTTCGGATGGCGGCCAGGCGACCGGCCTCCGGCAGCGCCGTCGTGCGCAAGTTGCCGGGCGGTGGGTTCAGGGCTGGCGCGCGCGGCCCATCCCCCGCTCCCTGGTCGCCGTGGCAACCCCGGCAGGTCTTCGCGTAGACCTCGGCGCCCACGGCCGGGTCAGCGGCGTCCACCCCGGGCACCGGCTGGTCCCACCCCGCGCCCACCTCGGCCTGCAGCGCGGCGTGCCAGGCGGCGCGGCGGGCGGCCGGGTCGACCGCTGGGGTCGGCGGGCTCTCGCCGCAGGCGACGATCAGGAGGAGGGGGGCGAGGTGACGCATCACTTCACCGTTAGCGCGGTGGCGGCTGGGCTCCACCCGCCGACCGCCCAGACGCGGGTGCCATCGTCGAGGGCGCGCGGTGATCCCAGGGCTTCGGTGAGCGCTGCGGGCACCTGCGGGTCACAGGCGGCCGCGCGCACCCCGCCGGTGTGGCACCGGTTGGTCGAGAAGAACACCCACCGAACCCGGGTGGCGTCGGCCGCCGGCGGCGTGTCGGGCAGGTTGGCCAGCTGACCCCAGCCCAGCGCGTAGACGAACTCGACGATGGGCTGGCGCACCGGCGGGTGGTCGCCGGGGCGCAGCGGGTTGAGCCGGGGCGGCTCGGGGGCGCCGATCAGGCTGAGGAACTGCTGCTTGCGGTCGAAGGGGAGCTCGGCTGCCGGCCCCAGGTCCGCGGCGGGCAGCGCCGCGAGGAAGCGCGCGGTCGCGGGCGGCCGGGCGTCGTGCCATTTGGTGGGGCTCATGCGCTCGCTGAGCACCACCCACTGCACGTGGCCGATCACCGCCGCGGCGACCGCGGCCGCCAGGGCCGCCCGTCCGCGTGTCCGGCCGGCCAGCCCGTCGATGCCCAGACCGAAGAGCACCGCGGCCCCCAGCACCGCGACCCCCGCGAAGCGCCCGAAGTCGTGCAGCGGGCCGGCGAGGCGCCACGCCTCGGTGAGCGCCGGGCCCACGCCTGCCATCCGGCGCAGCGGCCACGCCACCCCCTCGGTCCACTCGGTGCAGGGGCCCAGGCTGAGGACGAGGTAGGCGCCGCAGACGGCGAGCGCGGCCAGCGCGGTGCGCCAGCGCCGATGCAGCAGGGCCTGAGCGAGCCCGCGCTCGTGCTCTCGTCGTGGGCGCTGGCACCGCTGGCCCTGCTGCATCGGCGCTGGCGCACCGCGCTGGCCGCGCTCGCCGTCTGCGGCGCCTACCTCGTCCTCAGCCTGGGCCCCTGCACCGAGTGGACCGAGGGGGTGGCGTGGCCGCTGC
>JBDQIL010000603.1:0-3840 GCA_040264415.1 Myxococcota bacterium | reverse complement strand
CGGGGGGGGCGCCGGCGGCGCCCCCCCCCCGCCCCGGCGCCCGCCCCCCCCCGCGCCCCCCCGCCCGGGCACCTGATGGGGCAGCCAGCGGTGGGGCAGCCCATGCCGGAAGATCACCACGCCACCGGTCTCTTCGTGCCGGTGTACGGTCGCGATCCCGAAGCGGGTGGGCACCCGCTCTTCATAGAGCCCGGCCAGGCCGCCCCCGGTGGAGAAGGCGCTGCCGAGCACCACGGCGGCGGGCCCGTCGCTCACGCGGCCCTCACGGCTTGATCCGGTAGCCGCCCATCTCGTTGTTGAAGATCCAGGCCACGACCTCGCCGATCTCGAAGATGTCGGCGGAGTAGGTTCGGATGCTCGCGGCGGCCGAGCCGGTGTCGCGGAGCTGGGCCCGCGCCATCAGCATGCGGCGGAAGCGGCCCTGCCAGTGCGTGATGTTGGTGGGGCGCAGATCGACCCACCCCTTGGCGGCCCACTCCTCGACCTGGGCGGCGCCCAGCTCGACCGACGTGGTGTGGCCGCGGGTCTCGGGGACGTTGATGCGCGGGCCGCGAAGCAAGGTCTGGCCGTCGGGCAGCAGCACGGGCACGCCGATCGAGGGCGCGGTGCGGGCCACGCCGCTCGGCGCGAGGGCCTCGACCAGCCGGCGCGCGATCTCGTCAGGCGCGGAGCGGTCGTCGAGCACCGCCTGCAGGCTGCCGTAGACGCTCTTGAACAGGTGCGCCTCGAAGAGCAGCTTGGAGAGCTCGGGGGGGCCCAGTCGGCCCAGGGCCACGCTGGGGATGCCCGACTCGGACTCGGCCCGTTCGAGGTCGGTGAGCGCCGCCGACCGGATGAGCCCGGCCTTGTACGACGGGTTGAGCACCGAGGCGTCGACCGCCGAGATGATGTCTTGGCCGGTGTTGGCGCCCCGGATCTCGTGCACCACCACCCGCGCGATCTCCTCGGGGGTGATGTACTCCATCTGGCCGAGCGCCGTGATGGCGGCGAACTCGCCGCGGGTGAACACGCCGTTCTCGCCCGTATCGACCAAGGGCACGATGAACTCGGCCAGCTGCTCGTAGGTGGACTCGGGCTCGCGCAGGTCGAGGTGCCCCTCTGAGACCGCCTGCCGCTTGGGAGCGAAGAGCTGGGAGTTGCCGTGCTTGTCGCTGGTCTTGCCCACCCGAACGCCGCGGTAGCCGATCATGGCGGCCGGCTTGACCTCTTTGACGATGGGGGCGTCGGGGGTGCGCGCCAACAAGAACAGCAGGCCCGTGTGCCCGAAGGCGGCCTCGGTCTTGGCCAGGAGCTTGTGGGACGGCTTGTCCTCGGAGTGGGTGTAGGGGATGTTGAGCCCCATGCCGCCGGTGCCCGTGGTGCCGACCTTCAGGTAGACCCGGGTCTGGTACTCGGTGGTGGCCTTGTGTACGAAGCGCACGTGCCGGATGAGCTGCGGCACCGACTGGCTGAGCAGGAAGGTCTCGACGTCGGCCACCCCCGCTTCGGCCATGTGGCCCTCTTCGTCGATCCAGTGCCGCACCTTGGCCGCGCCGTCGAAGACGTCTTGGTAGCTCAGGCCGGTGGCCGTGTTCACGCAGTCCACCACCACCTCGGGGCGGTGCTTGCGGATGAGCTGCACCAGGTGGTTGTCGCGGTAGGCCGTCTCGAACTCGTCGTAGAGGGCGGCCAGCAGGCGCTGGCGCTGCTTTCGGTCGGCGAGCAGCGTGCGGCGGTCGGCCTCAGCCACGTCGGTGGGCACGAAGAGGTTGCCCCAAGCCGGGACGAAGGCGGTGCGATCGCCGAACTCGCTCTCGAGCTTCTTGCAGGCCTCTTCGGCCTCGTGGCGGAAGAGCGACGCCACGACGATGCGGCGTGGGTCCATGCGAAAGACGATGTGCCGGCAGACTTGGAGGCCCACCAGGCCGGCGCCACCGAGGATGAGGAAGTCGTGGTACATGCGGCCGCTCCGGGTCTGGGGGCGACGGTATGCCACCCGCGCGTCGATGTCATGCGGTGGGGGGCACGATGCCGTCGCAGACTGCGAGGTGGGCCGGTGCACCGCTCGGGGGACGGCGGATCGGGGTGGCCCGGATGGGGGCGCGCGCGTCGGCTGCCTCGCGGCGCGTCAGCCCTCGATCGGCCGGTCCGAGGCGATGGCCAGCGCGGCGAGGAATCGGTCGGCGCCGTCGAGCGCCTCGAAGGCAGCCTGGGTCTCTTGGCCGATCCGCGCCTGGTAGCCCACGGCCATTCCGCGGCTCCCCGGCACCCCCCGCCGCACCCGCTGCAGCTTCTGCAGCGGCCGCTTGAGCTTGCGTTCGGAGAGGTAGCGGAGCTGCGGCCAGAACCAGAGGCCGAGCTGGCGGACGTCGAGCACCGCGACATCGACGACCCATCCGGTGAGCTTGCGCATCCAGTCGACGTGCAGGGCGGTGAGCACCCGGTCGCCCACCGCGAGCACTTCGACCATCATGGGGTGGAGCTCGCCGGGGAAGACATACGGCAGCTCTTGGTCGCTGAGGGCCATGCGGGCGCGGCGCTCCCGGGCGTCGGAGGCCAGCACGTGCAGGCGCGCGGCGTCGACCCACCAGCGAGGGTCTCCGGTGGCCTCGACCTCGAGCGCGGCCGCGGTGACAGCGGGGAGCGTGTCTCCCACGTCGGCGCGCGCGAGCCCCGCCAGCACCCGGTCGCCCAGCGGCGCCGAGCCCCCGGGCTCGGGGGGGGGGCTGAAGCCGACCAGGGCCCGGTCGAGGTCGCGGCGGAGCAGCGGGTCGAGGGTGGCGTGCAGGACGGGCACGCGGCGGGCCAGCCGCAGCGCGGCTGGAGAGAGCCACGCGGGGCTGGGGGCTGCCTGGAAGGCCGCCAAGGTGGCGTCGACGGCCTGGGTCAGCGACTCGGACATGCTCCTCCTCCGGGACCGCAGCCTACCGCAGGCCGACGCCCGCCGTCGGCTGGGGGCGGCTCGGCTCGGGTCAGCCGCCGCAGGTCCCGATCTCGCCCTGCAGGTGGGGCGCGCCGGTGTCGGGATCGAGCAGGCGAACGGTGAGGTGGGGCGGGGCGCCCGCCCGCTCGGAGGCGAGCAGCACGGCCCGGCCCGGCAGCGACAGGGGCACCTGGAAGCGCACGTCGGCCCGCACGCCGTCTCCCCGCGGCAGCCGGTCGGAGACCAGCTCGAGGCAGCGGGCGAGGGTCCACATCCCATGCGCGATGGGGCGGGAGTAGCCGAGCAGGCGCGCCGTGAGCGGCCAGAGGTGGTGGGGGCTCCAGTCGCCGGTGGCCCGGGCGTAGCGGCGCCCCGCGTCTGCTGGCGCCACCAGCGGGAGGCCCTGGCCCGGCGGGACCGGCTTCGCGGCCCGGGCGCGTGAACCCGGTCGGCGCGCGGTCGGCGCGCGCGAGAGCAGATCGGCCTCGCCGGTCCAGACCGCCTCTCCCTCGACCGACGCCACCATGCCCACGGTCAGGGTGATGCCGCGCTCGGAGGCCCGCGCGCGGTCGATCCAGCACCGCAGGTCCGGCCGCTCGTTCGAGCGCATCGGCCGTGGCGCCGAGAAGCGCTGGCGGGTGTGGATGAGGCCCAGCGGTGACAGCGGGAAGGCCGGTGCGATCAGGAGCCGGGCCATCAGGGGGACGAACAGCGCCTCGGGCCAAGCCGGCGGCAGCGCGCGGCCGTCGTAGGTGGCGCCGCAGGCCGCGGCGGCGCGGCTGGCGGCCTTGGGGTCGATCTCGACCTGACGGACCGTGGTCGACAGGGCGGGTATGGCCGCGCCGTCGAGCAGGCCGCCCTGGGGGCGGGTCTGCGCGGCCGCCCAGAGCGCCTGCAGCCACGCTCGGCGCCCGCTCAGCGCAGGGTGCGCCACGTCG
>JBDQIL010000602.1:0-3841 GCA_040264415.1 Myxococcota bacterium | reverse complement strand
TCCTGGGGTGGAGAGCCGCTATCCCCCGCCCGACCGGGGCACCACGCGGGCCCACCCGCGCGGCCGACCGCACCGCAGACGCTCTGCGACCGCTGTCGCCGCCCGAGCCCTCGCCCTCGTTGATGTTGAGCACGAAGGTGCCGCTCTCCGCGAGGAAGCCCGAGATGACGAGGTGGTAGGTCACGCCGGCCTGCACCGTCGCGGTGAGCTCGCTCTCGTTGTTGGTCTCGGAGGGACCGTCGTCGTCGCAGGCGATCTCGCCACAGCCCTGGCCGTCGACCAGCGACAGGATCGTGTCGTAGCTGCTGCCGTAGGTGTCGAAGGTGTACGCGCCGTCGGTGGGCGCGGTCCAGCTGTAGGTGACCGCCGCCCCGGCCCCCGACCCACAGCCCACGTCCACGACCGCGGTCGAGGTGGAGCTGTCGCCGGTGGCGACCGACGCCCCGGTGGCGTCGGCGAGCGCGCCGTCGACCGCTGCGACCAGCGGATCGACGCCGTTGGCCTGGAGGCTGTAGGTGCCGGTGGAGTCGGCGCCGTAGCCGTCCACCACGAAGAGGAAGGCGTCGCCGGGCGCCACGGCCGACACCACCAGCTTGGACTGGGTGGTGTAGTCGTCTTCCGCGTTCTCGGCGTCGTCGCTGCAGGCGAGCTCGTCGCCGCCACAGGCGCTCAGCCGCCGCAGCACGGTGTCGTAGGTTGAGCCGAAGGTGTCGACCTGGTAGCAGCCCGCCGCCGCCGCCGACCAAGCGAAGACCACGTCGAGGCCCCCCTCACCGCCACAGCCGTCGTCTGCGCCCGGTGAGAAGTCGTCGGTGGCGGCGCTGTTGTCGCCCGTACCCAGCTCGCCCGAGGCGGCCGCGGCGTTGGTGTCGACGCACACGCAGGCGGCGTCTGCCGCGCAGTCGTCGTCGGTGCAGTCGCCCAGGCCGTCGAGATCGTTGTCGGTGGTGTCGCTGCACACCTCGGACTCGGGGTCGGTGCCGTCGGCGCCGTCTGAGGCGCCATCCGCGCCGTCGCCGGCCCCGTCGGCGCCATCGCCGGCCCCGTCGGCGCCATCGCCGGCCCCGTCGGCGCCGTCTGAGGCGCCATCCGCGCCGTCGCTGCCGTCCGTGCCATCGTCGCCGTCGGAGTCCTTGTCTCCACATCCGAGGCTGAGGGCGAGGGCGGCGAACAACGAGAGGGTCAAGCGGGTCGTCAGGGATCCTAGGCCAGGGTGGAGGCCGCAGACCCTACGTCAACGCGATGTCAAGGGCAAGCGTGTGCGGCCGCCGCTGGCCGCCGCGCGGGCGCCGCCTACTTGCCCGCCATCCGCCCCTGCACCTCGGCCGCCTCAGCCGCCTCGACCACGGCGGCGAAGTCCTCCCGCACCAGACGGGCCGTCATCTTGGCCGACATCATCACGCTCGGGGTGCCCCCGCCCGGCTGCGCGCCAGCGCCCACCATGTACAGGCCCTCGATGTCGGGGCACCGGTTGTGCGGCCGGAACCACGCCGACTGGGTGAGCACCGGCTCGGGACCAAAGGCGTTGCCCAGGTAGCTCCGCAGGTCGCCCTCGAAGTAGCGCGGGTCGATGAACGACTTCACGGTCAGCCGCTCGCGCAGCCCCGGAATGTAGCCCTCCTCGTCGAGCATGGTCAGCACCTTGTCCACCAGCTTGGGGCCTTCGACCGACCAGTCGAGCCCGGCGCCGTTGTGCGGCACCGGCACCAGGGTGTAGGCGGCGTGGTGGCCCTCGGGGGCCATCGAGGGATCGGTGAGCGTGGGCACGTGCAGGTACTGGCTGAAGTCCTCGGACAGCACCTTGCGGTCGAAGATGTCGGTGAGCAGCTCCTCGTAGCGGGGGCCCAGGATGATGTTGTGGTGTCGGAGGTCGAGCGGGCGCTCCGGGTCGTCTTCGAAGCCGAAGTACACCACCAAGAGCGACATCGACCAGCGCATGGCCTTCACCCGCAGGTCGGCGTTCCACGTGCGGTAGCGAGACGGGATCATGCGCATGTAGGTGGTGCCGTAGTCGGCGTTGGAGGCCACCAGGTCGGCCTCGAGCAACTCCCCCGAGGCCAGCGTCACCCCGCGGGCCACCTTGCGACCGAAGCGGCCGGGCTCGCCGCCCTGCCCGTCGTCCACCAGGATCTCTTCGACCGGCGACGACAGTCGCAGCGTGCCGCCCAGCTCCTCGAACTTCTGCACGAAGGCCTGCACGAGGGCGCCCGTGCCGCCCATCACGTAGTGGATGCCCCAGGTCTTCTCGACGAAGTGGATCATCGCGTAGATGGCGGGCACGCGCAGCGGGTTTCCGCCCACCAGCAGCGTCTCGAAGGAGAACACCTGCCGCAGCTTGTCGGACGAGAAGTACTTCGAGGCGAAGCGGAAGAGGTTGCGGACCGCGTCGAGCTTGAACAGGTCGGGCACCACCTTGAGCATCGACGAGAGGTCGGTGAAGCAGGTGTAGCCGAGCTCGAGGAAGCCCCGCTCGAAGATGGCCTTGGCGTCGTCGTGGAAGCGCTCGTAGCCATCGAGATCGTTCGGCTCGATCTCGCGAATCTGCCGACGCGTGTTCTCGGGGTCGCCGTCGTAGTCGAAGTAGGTGCCGTCGTCGAAGTAGATCCGGTAGAACGGCAGGATCGGGCGGATCGTGCAGTACCGGCTGGTGTTCGGACCGCCCGAGACCCCCTCGGTCACCCGCTGGCCCTCTTCGAGCAGCTCGGCCGGGAAGTCGGGCTGATCGAGCCCGTGCCCGCCATAATCGAGGGCCAGCAGCTCCTCGATGAAGTGGGGCACCGTGATGACGGTGGGCCCCATGTCGAAGGTGTAGCCATCCTCTTTGCGCACCCGAGCGCGGCCGCCCGGCTCTGGCAGCGCCTCGACGATGGTGGTGTCGAAGCCCATGCTCTGCAGACGGATTCCCAGAGACAGGCCGCCAAAGCCCGCGCCGATCACGACCGCCTTGTTGTTCGCTGGGGAGTCAGAGGAGGCCATGGTGCACCTGTGGCCGGCGGAGGGGGGATGAGCCGCCGGGCTATATGCATACCCTATACATCCCCATGCAAACGCGCAACAGGTTTGCACCGGGTTTGTACGGGCCTCAGCTCGCCAGGCCGCGCCCTGGCAGCAGCCGCCCGATCGATCGCGAATATCGACGCCAGGACTCGCCGAAACGCTCCGCCAGCATGGCCTCTTCGCTGGGGAGGCGGGCTGCGACCAGCACGGAGAGCGCCACCAACGGCGGGACCGCCAGCGCGGGGTTGCCGCTGATCAGCCCGATCCCCAAGAACAGCAAGAAGCCGCTCGTGTACATGGGGTGCCGCACGAAGCGGTAGGGGCCGTGCTGCACCAGGGCGTGGTCTTCGCGCAGATCCACCAGGGGCGAGAAGTTCAGACCCAGCGCGGCGTGGGTGCGCCAGAGCAGCACCAACCCGCCCAGGCCGAGCCCCAGACCGATCGCGAGGGGGGCGGGGCCTGCCCACCGCGACCAGGGGTCGAGCGCGCCGGCGGCGTAGAGCATCAAGGGGGCGAAGGTGCCCAGGGTGACCCCGAGCACGAGCGCGCGCTCTCGGGTGGCCGCTGGCCCCCGTCGGCGCTGCGCGCGGTAGCCCGGGCGGTGTCGGGCGCGGATCGCGACGAAGGTCGCCATCAAGGCGAGCACGACCAACTTCTCCATCGGTGGATCTCCTGAGAAGTTCGCGTAGACCCCGGCTTGTTCGGCGTCCCCGCTCGGGCAGCCGCGTGGGCTCTGTAACCGGATGCCGCGCCCCCACCGAGGTGGAGGGGCGGGCCCGCTCCGTCGCTCGTGGGGGACACGCGCGGGAGGCGATCGCGGAGGGGCGACCGGCCACCCCTTGCC
>JBDQIL010000601.1:0-3845 GCA_040264415.1 Myxococcota bacterium | reverse complement strand
GACCCCGACCACCCGAACCCGGCGGGGCAGGCGGTGTTCGCGCGCGTGGCCCTGCCGCTGCTCCAGGCAGCGCTCGGCCTGCAGGTGGGGCCGCCGGTCGAGGCGCCGGTGGCCCCGCCCCGCAAGAAGAGCAGCCGGGATCACCCGCGGCCCGATCGGCCCACGTCGCCCTGAGCGCGCCCTGGCTACTTCAGGTCTTTGGTGGAGACCCACCCCTCGGAGCCGTCGAGCAGCTGCACGCGGGACAGCCCGTCTTGCTCCTCCATGATGAACACCCGGTCGCCCCTCTCGAGGGTGTCGAGCACGGCCCCAGCCGGGGCGTCCGTGCGGTCCGACTGCTTCTTCTTGACCAGCGCGGGCCGCCCGTCGGGCAGGTCTGGGCAGGCGTCGAGGGGCGGCGGGCCGATCTTCCAGTCGAGCCCGTAGGCGGCCACCATGCCCTCGACCTCCGACTTGCGCGCGGCGGCCCGCTCGCGCCCCTGGGTGGCGACCCGCCCCCCGCCCCGCGAGAGCGCGAGGTCGTAGGTGGCGAGCGCGGCGTCGTAGTGGCCGAGCGCCTCGAGCACCGCCGCCTCGTTGGTGGGGGCGTCGGCGTCGTCGGGCAGCAGGTCGCTGACGTGGTGGAGCATGCACAGGGCGCCGGCGTGGTCGCCTTGGCGAATCTGGCCGAGCGGGAGCCGCAGATCGGAGGACCGCTGGAGGTCGATGCGCGAGACCCGCCAGGCCGGCCCGATCTGAGCGACGATGACGGCCCCATGGCCGACCACTGCGGCATCGGTGAGCGACTGGGTGGACGCCAGCGCGCCGTCGTCTCCGGCGCAGTGGCTGTCGCTCATGGTGCGCGGGCTCTCGCCCGACGCGAGCGCCGCGCCCCCCTGCTCGACCGCCCAGCTGACCGTGGCGGTCACCGAGCGCCGCTGGCACGAGACCTCGCGCATGATGGCCTTGCCGTCGCTGTCGGTCAGGGGTTGGCCGTCGCTGTCGGTGGCCTGCACCTTCTTGGTGTAGGACTCCGTGGAGGGGGCCACCGCGACGCTGCCGGTGAGCGCGGCGTCGCCACCCTTCTGCACCACCCGAAAGGGCGTGGTGGTGAGCCCGTCGTCGAGCTGGAGCTTGTCGGACTCGATGGCGCCGGCCGCGACGTTCGCGGTGCCCTCGGCCAGGCCGCCCACCAGCTTGCCGGCGAAGCCGCCGCCCAGCTTGGCGGCGAGCATGTCGCCCCCGATCTTGGCCCCGGCCTTCAGCGCGCTCGACGCGACGTCGCCCACCGTGCCCATCCCGACCTCGCGCTCCGCGTCGGTCAGCTGGGCCGCCACCTCTGCCGCGACGCCGGCGCCCCCGGGGCCCGACAAGGGCGTGACCCGGATCGACTGGGTGGCGACGACCTGCGGCGGGGCGACCACCTGGCGCACGGGGATGCCGGGGCCGAGGGGGCCGGCGAGCGCGCCGGAGAACGAGAGCAGAAGCGCGGAGATGAGCATCCGCCCAGGCTAACCCGCGTCCTGGCCGATCGCGGGCGCGCCGGGGGGCGCCTGGATGGGATCGAGCTGCACCGCCAGATCGCCGTGCTCCGCGCTCTTCAGCACGTAGTCGAGGCGCGCGAGCGCGTCGGCCTCGGTCCACTCCCCCAGCTCGACGAGCTGCACCACGCGCTTGTCGAGCGCGGCCTTCTGGGCGAGCTGGGCGCGGCTCCAGCCGAGCGCCTTGCGGCGGTCCTTGATGGCGGGGTCGGCGGTCATGGCCACTCCAGGGGCAGGGCAGGGGGGCGAGTGTAGCGCGCCCCAGGGAGCCTGTGCGGGTGAGCCACCCGGTCTCGGGGCCTCAGCGGCGCACCAGCACCCGCGAGCCCCAGGCCGGCACCCAGACCGAGAGGCTGTCGCCCGACGCCGCGAAGGTCTCTCCGGTCAGGGCGTCTGCAAAGGTGGAGCCCGGCGTGAGGCCCGCGTAGGCCAGCCCGTTGGTGAGGGTCTGGTCGGCGTCGGTGCGGTTGAGGATGACGATGGCCTCGTCGCCGCTGTCGGCGTCCACCCGGGCGTAGGCCCACAGCGACGGGGCGTCGGCCGGGGCCCGCCACCACTCGGTGGTGTCGCCGCGGTAGAGCGCGGGGTGGGCCTGGCGCGCCTGCCCCAGGGCGGCGACGTGCCGCAGCAGGGCCGCGCGGTCGCCGTCGAGCTGGCCCGCGATGGCCTCGACCGACGCGGCGTCGGTGTCGGCGTACCACCACAGCGGCTGCCGGTTGTCGGGGTCGGTGTAGCCGGGGATCCCGATCTCGTCGCCGTAGTAGACCAGCGGCACGGCGGCCTGGGTGAACAGGAAGGTCCAGGCCAGGCGCATGCGGGTGTAGATGTGGGGGTCCCACGCGAGGCCGGCGTTGCGCAGGGTGTCGCCGCCCGAGCAGGCGTCCTGGTAGCCCTCGGTGGCCTCCGAGACGAAGCGCATCACGTCGTGGTTGCCGAGGAAGCTCGACATCAGCGCGTCGCCGTAGACCGCGTCGGCCGTGGCCACCCCCGCCTCGAGGGCCGAGAGGTCGGCCGACATCGACCCGAACACCGCCTGCATCGTGTAGTACAGCGGGAAGTCGAACTGCCCGTCGAGGCCCAGCAGGTCGTCGCCGCGCGTGATGTAGGCGTTGATGCGGTCGTAGCCGTCGAAGGTCTCGCCCACGGTCCAGAACTGCTCGTCGCCGCCGGCGGCGGTGTGCTCGATCTCGGCCCGGATGCGGGCCTCGAGGTTCCAGGCGACGCTGTGCGGCATGTGCTTGACCGCGTCCACCCGCAGCCCGTCGAGCTCGTAGGTCTTCACCCACCACAGGGCGTCCTCCACCATGAGATCGAGGGCCTCTGGCTGCGCATAGTCGATGTCGGGCAGGTACTCGGCGAACCAGCACGCCTCGGGGATGCGGTCCCAGTTCTGCTGCCCGCCAGAGCTGTCCTGGCACACCGCTTGGGGGTTGAACCAGGTGTCGGCGTGGTCGCGGTAGTAGGGGTGGTCTTGGTGGACGTGGTTGGCGACCCAGTCCATGATCACGCGCATGCCGCGCTCGTGCGCGGCCTCGACCACCTGGTGCAGCAGGTCGGCGTCGCCGAAGTGCTCCTCGACCGTGCGGGCGTCGTCGGGCCAGTAGGCGTGGTAGCCGGCGTAGGTCTGGGCGCATTGGCCGGCCCAGGCGCCCTCGGCGTTGTCTTGCGGGTTGGACAGCCAGACGGTCTGCACGCCCAGCTCGTCGAGGTAGGGCAGCAGGTCGAGCACGCCCTGAAGGTCGCCGCCCATGTAGCCGCCGATGTCGGTGGAGGTGCCCTCCGAGCCGTTGTTGGACGCGTCGCCGTCGCGCAGGCGGTCCACGAAGGCGAAGTAGATGGAGCCCTGGCGCCAGGCGTCGTCTCCCGCGGCGTCCATCCAGACCGGCACGTAGAGCTCGGCGGAGGTGGCGCCGGCGTCGTCGGTGGCCGTGATCCGCACGGTGTGGCGGCTGGGGGAGAGGCCCGACAGCGTGAGGGTGCCCGCGGCGCCGTCTGCCGTCACCGCGACCGGCGCGCCGTCGAGGGTCGCGGAGAAGCGGTCGATGGCGTCGGCGCCCGCAGACGGCGTGGCGGCGAGGTCGAGCGTGAGGGTGCCCGCCGCCCGGTCGATGGTGAGCCGGTCGAGGGCCACGGTGGGCGTGCCGCAGTCGGCGACCACGACCATGCTGTCGCAAGCGGTCTCGGCGGGCTGGCTGCAGTCGTGGCGCCAGTCGGTCTCCCACGGCTCCTTGTAGCCGGCGTCGCAATGGATCAGCGTCGCGTTGGGGTCGCAGACCTCCTGGGCGAAGCCGTCCTGCGACCACGCGAAGAACTCGACCAGTCGGT
>JBDQIL010000600.1:0-3860 GCA_040264415.1 Myxococcota bacterium | reverse complement strand
CCGGGCCCCGGCTCGGGCGCCCGACGTGGCGATGCTCGTGCAGGTGCGGATTCGGCGTGGCCAAGCCCGCCTCGTGACCGTCGAAGACGTGCTGCCGGGCCTCGAGCCCCTGGCGCCGTGCCTCGAGGCGGAGGTCGCGCGGGTTGGGGACCTCGACGGTCGCCGAGGACGAGACCGGGCCGAAGGTCACGTCGGGCGGCTGCGGCGGCGCCTCGACCGGCGCCTCGACCGGCGCCTCAGCCGGCACCTAAGCCGGCGCCTCGGCCGGCGTCTCGGCCGGTGTGGCGTGGGCCAGCGACAAGGCAGCGACCAACAGCGGGGCGAGGATCATGACAGCTCCGGGTGACGGGGGAAGATGCAAGGTTCGCGCCAGCGAGAGCGCTCCTGGACCGGGGCGCGCCGACCCCCGTGTGGGTCATCTACCACAGCACCCCGGGCCGCAGCGCCCACCCGGTCGCCGCTCACTCCCGGGAGGGTCGCAGCCCGCTGATGAGGCGGGTGAGCAGCCGGTCGGCCAAGGCCGGCGGCAGGCTGTTGAGGGTCTCATAGAGCGGCGCACGCCGCCTCGGCAGGGCGCCATCCTCGACGCCGGAGACCTCGAGCAAGCGGGCGAACGCTGCATCGGTGAGGGTCTCGGGGCCGAGGTGATGCAGCGCCTCCTCCACCAGATCGTGATCGGTGGGCGGGCGGGCGCGGGCGGCATCAACCGCGTCGCGCAGCGCGGCGAGCATGGCCGGGATGCGATCGGCCACGCCCGGGCTCGCCACGAAGCGAAGGCTGGGCGGGTGCACCCGAAAGCCGAGCTGCGGCTGCAGCGGCCAGCCCCGCGCAGCCATCTCGTCGGCGACCTCGAACACGCTCACCTCGTCGGAGGAGGCGGCCATCACGAAGGCATCGGGGCGGCCCATGAGGTCGAGCCCGTCGATGTCCGCGAGGCCCGCCCGCAGCGCACGGGTGGCCGCGAGGGTGGCCAGGGTGGCCTCGCGAGAGCCGCGCTCGCCCATGGCCTGCAGCACCGCCCAGGCCGCGGCAGCGGGGCCCCCCGACCGGATCGAACGGCCGGTGGTCTGCACGTCGACGGGACCGGTCCAGCCGGTGGTCACGGCGATCTGGTTCTCTCAGAGGGCTTCGGATCGGTGGAGCAGCACGCCGACCGCGAGCGGGCAGGCGGCGGTGCGGTGCAGCTCGACCGACAGCGAGGTCACCCCGTCGACCGACAGGTCGAAGGCGGGCGAGGGGCGCCCCAGGCGGCGCGCGATGGGCAGCAGCCAGCCGCCCAGGCCCGCCTCGACGTGCATCAGCAAGCCCCGCTCCGCCGCGAGGGCCGCCAGACCAACGATGTCGTCGATCACGCCGTGGGCGCGGCTGGGCGCAGAGCCCACCAGGAGCAGGGTCTGGTCGTCGATGACGCCTCGCGCCGCCGCAGGACCGGCCCGCAGCGTCCCACGGTCGACGTCGAACAAGCGCGCCTCGACGTCGAGCACATGGCAGGCCACGTGGAAGACCGCGTGCGCGGTGGTGGGCATGACCACGTTGGGACGGTGGATCTCGGGGCGGTGGGCGCGGGCGTGGTCTCGGGCGGCCCGCACCGCGAGCAGCGCCGACTCGCTCGCGCCCGACGTGACGTCTCCGGCCGCCCGGCCCTCACCACCGAGCTGCGCGGCGA
Organism: Myxococcota bacterium; assembly: GCA_040264415.1. Taxonomy (GTDB): domain Bacteria; phylum Myxococcota_A; class UBA796; order UBA796; family UBA2385; genus M30B51. The sequence goes on along the minus strand of JBDQIL010000600.1, from coordinate 2,194 downwards.
CCACCTCCACCAGCTCGTGCTCGATGGCCACCAGGCCGGGCGAGGCGATGGGGTCTCCGGCGTCGAGGGCCTGAAATCGCTCCATCGCTCGAGCGCCGACCGCCTGGGCCGCCGGCGCATCGGCGACGTAGGCTGCGAAGGCGCGGCCCCCCGGCCAGCCGCCATCGGGACCGACCGTGGCGTCGAGCTGGGCGAGGATGTCATCCGCCGGACGGCCGTGGGGGGGGCAGGGTCATCGGGGCTCCAGGTCAGGGGACGGAGACCATAGCGGCGCGGAGGCCATTCCCCACCCCGGTCAGGGCGACGCGGGCTCCTCGGCGGCGAGCAGCCCCCGCATCCAGACGACCCGGTCGAGGTACTCGGCCGCGAAGGTTCGCTGCCGGCGGCTCTCGCTGGTGGAGAGGGTGCGCAAGGTGGCCTCGGCCTCGTCGAGCCGGCGCAAGGTGTAGAGGTCTTGGGCCAGCAGGTTCCGGCGCTGGTCGTCGAGGTGGTCGGTGGGGAGCAAGCCGGCCGCGCCCGCGAGGGTCTGGGCCGCCGCCGCGGGCTCCTCGGCGGCGTGCAGCTGAAAGCCCACGAGGTAGCGCGGGACCGGATCGTCGGGGGTCAGGCTGGCCCAGGCCAGGGCCTCGTAGAGCGCCGACCGACGGCCATCGGACTCGAGCAGGTAGTCGAGCGCCAACGCCCGCACCTCGGCGGACGGCGACTGGGCGCCCCGCACCTTGATCTGCATCGACCGACGCGTGCCGTCGGGGACGCCGAGGCCGAGGCCCTGCGTCCACGCCGCGACCGCAGGTTCGACCTCCCCCGCGCGCCACAAGATGTCGCCCTTGTCTTCGAGCACACGGGCGCGATTCGCGTCTCTCAACGCGCGCTTGCCGGTCCGCTCGAGCAGCCCGTCGAGGATGGTGAGGGCCTCGTCTGAGCGGCCCATCTGAGCGAGCAGGCCGGCCTCTTCACGGCCCCCGTCGTCGTCGTCCGTGCCGCGGGTGAAGGCGCGGATCTGCCGCCACAGATCGAGGGCCTCGGCGTAGTCACGACGCGACCGGGCGTGGCTGGCCCGGCGCTTGAAGTCGGCGACCGTGCGGGCGCAGGTGCGGCCGAAGATGCTCGATCGGCGGTAGCGGTAGCGGGCCAGCTCGAGCTGGGCGTCGGTCACCGGGAGGGCGTCGGTCCAGGCCTCCCACTCGCCCACGAGGGCCACGGCGTCGCGGCCATAGACGCCCGCGTAGTCGCCCGTTCCGTAGACCTGCCGGAAGCGCTCGACGCCCTCCACCTCGACCAGCCAGCGCACGAACGAGCCCATCAGCGTGTAGGCCTTGCCCGAGGGTTGGGTCCAGAAGCCGGTGGGGGAGAAGGTGGCCCGCAGGTCGGGGGCGATGTCGAGCTGCCGCATGGCGGCGGCGGCGGTGTGGGGGTCGAGCTCGCCCGGCGGCCAGTCGGCGGCCATGGCGATGCCTTCGAGCAGCCCGATGTCGGGCAGCACCCCGCCGCGCGTGGCCACCTGAAACCAGGTCTGACCGAAGGGCGCGGTGAAGAGGTGGGCGAGCTCGTGGGCCAAGGCGTTGTCGCCGTAGCCGTCCCACCGGATGTGCATCTCGTGGGTCCAGGGGCGGGCCACCAGGGTGCCGCGAGAGCCCATGAGCCGGGTCTGGGTGGCCCGGTTCGGGTAGACCACGCTGCGGATGCGCCGGCCGCGCCAGGCCACCGGGTCGCCGCCAAGCCAGCCCTGCATCTCGTGGTAGCGAAACTCGTGGTCTTCGATCAGGCGATCGAGGTCGTCGCCCTGCACGGCGCCGGGGTCGTAGTGGATGACGAAGTGCGGCGTCTGCACGCTGCCGCCGAGGGCCTCGAGGATGTCGGCCCGGTCGAGCGCGATGCCCTTCGACTCAGAGGTGGCCGTGACCCACAGCGTGGGCGTCAGCGCGGCCACAAGCCCCCAGGCTGCCGCCCGGCGCCCCAGCCCCGCCCGGTGACGCCACACCAGCTCGGTCGCCAACACGCCGGTCGCGACGAAGCCCAGGCAGATGAATCGGTACCACCACAGGTGCGCGGGCACCGACACACGACCAGCCACTCTCGCATGAATGTGCGCGGCAAGCATGCGTGTTCGTGTATGCATGCGAGCCAGCCTGTGTGTGTGTGTGTGTGCGCGCGCGCGCATGTGTGTGTGTGTGTATGTGTGTGTGTGTGTGTG
>JBDQIL010000599.1:0-3862 GCA_040264415.1 Myxococcota bacterium | reverse complement strand
GCCCCCCGCCCGCCCGTGTACCACTGCGACTCCGCGCTGTGCGCCGTGCACACCGACGTGTTCGATGGCCCCCTTGAGCTCCTCCTGTTCCTGGTTCGCCGGGAAGGGGTCGATCTTCGAGAGGTGTCCATCGCCCCCATCACCGACGCCTTCTGCGCTCAGGTCGACCTCATGGAGGCACTCGACCTGGACAACGCGGCCGACTTTCTGGTGATGGCCGCCACGCTCTGTTGGCTGAAGAGCCGCGAGCTCACCCCGCGCGCCGAGGGCACGGTCGCGCCCGACGACGACGAGGCCAGCAACGTCCGCGAGGACCTGGCCCGTCGGCTGCTCGACTACCAGCGCTACCGCGAGGCCGCCGACACCCTCGATGAGCGTCCGGTGCTCGGCCGCGACGTCTTCGCGCCGGTGCCGCCGCCCATCTCCGAAGACATCCGACGACCGGTCAACCCGGGCACCGACGCCCTGGGCCTGCTCCAGGTCTTCTACGACGTGCTCGGACGCCAACGAAAGCCTGCGCCCGTTCACGAGGTCGAGCTCGAGCACTACTCCATCGAGAAGATGGCCGAGTGGATCCTGCAGCGCCTCGACGCCGCGCCGCGGTCGCTCACCGACCTCCTGAGCGAGCTCGAGAACCGGTCCGACCGCGTGGTGGCCTTCCTGGCCAGCCTCGAGATGGCCCGCCTTCAGCTCGTCGCGCTCGACCAGGGTGAGCACCTCGGCCCGCTGGTGCTGTCCAGCTGCACCTCGGTGGCCGACGCCGACCTCACCGCCTTGAGCGGGACCCTCGCATGAGCGGGCGGCCGCCCGAGCCGCCCGACGACGACCACGCGGCAGACAACCCTGAAGACGGGGCCGCGAACGACGAGGCGCTGGGCAGCAACGTGATTCTGCTGCCGGGCCTCGGCGGCAGCGCGTCTGAAGACGAGCGCTTCCCCGGCGAGCCCGCTGAAGGCCTCGAAGACGGACGCGGCGACGGCGAGCTCGGCCCACCCGACCCGCACCTGCTCGAAGGCGCGCTCGAGGCGCTGCTGCTGGCCGCCGACGGCCCGGTCCGCGAGCACGAGCTCGACCGCTGGCTGGCCCACCCGGGGATGCAGGCCGTGCGCGACGGGCTGCACGGCATCCAAGACCGGCTGCGCCGCGGCTATGGCGGCATCCGGCTGGTGCAGGTGGCCAAGGGGTGGCAGCTCCGCACCGACGTGCGCTTCTCTCCATGGGTCTCGGCCATGCGGGGCGGGCGCGCCGTCAAGCTGTCGCGCGCCGCCCTCGAGACGCTGTCGATCGTCGCCTACCGACAGCCCGTCACCCGCGGCGAGGTCGAAGACCTCCGCGGCGTCGACAGCGGCGGAGTCTTGCGGATGCTCTGTGAGCGCGGGCTGGTCGCGGTCACCGGACGAGCCGACGGCCCCGGGCGGCCGCTGATCTACAACACCACGCCGGAATTCCTGGCGATGTTCAGCCTGCGGGACCTGTCCGACCTGCCGACGCTGCGCGACCTGCGCGAGCTGCGGCGAGACGACCCGCGCGAGGCCCCGGGCGACGACGACGACCTCAACGAGGGCTTCGCAGACTTCGACGACGACGCCTTCGACGATGACGACGATGACCGCGACGACGGCGGCGATGAGGCCCCGACGACCGGGGCGGACCAGCCGTCAGACCAGCCGCGCCCCGTGCCGCTGCCCCTTCGACTGGCAGACGCCGCCGCCGAGTTTCTCGAAGACGACGAGCCCGACCGGGTGGCTCCCGCCCCGAAGAAGCCCGCACGACGCCAGACGAGCCTGCTCCCGCCCGACCCCGACGACTTCGACGACCTCGAGGCAGGCGAAGACGACACCGACTGACACGCGGGCGAGGCCGACTGGATAGGCTGCTCGGGACTCGCGTCCCCAAGGACCCCCATGAGCTCCAACGATTCCACGGAGCGCCTCGCCAAGGTCATCGCCCATACCGGCCTCACCAGTCGCCGCGCCGCAGAGCGCATGGTGGAGGAGGGGCGGGTCGAGGTCGCTGGCGAGACCGTCTACCACCCGGGCCATCCGGTCAAGAACCCCGCCGACGTGCGGGTCGACGGCAAGCCGCTGCCCGAGCCGCCGCCCCCGGCGTACTTCCTGCTGTTCAAGCCGCGCGGCGTGCTCACCACCCGCGACGACCCCGAAGGGCGTCGCACGGTGATGGAGTTCATCTCGCCGCTGCCCGTGCGGGTGGAGCCGGTCGGTCGCCTCGACATGGACACCGAGGGCGCGCTGCTGTTGACCAACGACGGTCACCTCGCCCACAAGCTCACGCACCCCAGCTCCAACGTGCCCAAGCGCTACGCCGTCAAGGTGTGGAAGAAGCCGCACCCCAAGCAGCTCGAGCGCATCAAGCGGGGCATCAAGCTCGACGACGGGCGCACCAAGCCCGCGCTGCTGCGTGAGATGGACAGCACCGACACCGGCAACACCTGGTACGAGGTCACCGTGACCGAGGGCCGCAACCGGCTGGTGCGGCGCATGTTCGAGACCATCGGCCACCCGGTGAGCAAGCTGCGGCGCGAGAGCTTCGCGACCCTGTCGATTCGCGGCATGGAGCGCGGAGACGTGCGCCCGCTCACCGGCGACGAGCTGCAGCGCCTCCAAGAGATCGCCGAGGGGCGAGACCCCCGCGAGGCCGGACACGGCAGCAAGTACAAGAAGGGCTTCGCCCGTCCCAAGCCCCGCGGCGTCAAGCCCGGCTACAAGAAGCGGCGCGTGCGCAAGAACAAGTCGCGGCGCTGACCCGCGCCACTCACGGCGCCCGGTAGCCGAGCGCTTCGAGCGACGCCGCGTCGGGCGCGTCGCCAGGCGCCCGCACCGGCGGGACCGCGTCGAGCAGGGCCCGCCCCCCAGGGTCGGGCTCGCCGACCGCGAAGACGCCCCGGCCCGGCCGCTTCACCCATCGGCCGCCTTCGTCGATGACCACGCGGTCGCGGCCCAACAGCCCCGCCGGCCGGCAGCCGGGGCTGCACCCCGCCTCGCAGGTGCCGCTCTCCGCCACCCACGCGTCTCGTCGAGGGAGCCGGTCGGCGGGTTGGCCCTCGAGCAGGGCGCGCACGTCGTTCAAGCCGACGCGCCGGTCGTGCACCTGCGGCCGGCCGTCGGGCTGCCAGCGCATCAGCGGCACGCGCAGCACCACGTCGTGGGTCGACCGCTCGTGCTGCCGACCGCACCGCTCCTCCAGCAGGACCTCGCCGTGGTCGGCCGCGACCACGATGCGGGCGCGCCGGGCCACCAGCGCGTCGATGAGCGGCGCGAGCGAGGCGTCGGCGCGCGCCACCTCCTCGGCGTAGCGTTCGGGATCGGAGCCGCCGTGCCCCTCGTAGGGTCCGTGGGGCTCGTAGACGTGCACCCACACGAAGGCCGGCCGGTCGTCGGGCAGCCATGCCAGGGCCTCGGCGACCGCGACCGCGCCGGGGCGCTCCCCCGAAGCGGGGCCAGAGAAGGTGGCGAAGCCCTGGTCGAGGCCGCCGGCCGGGCCCGCGGGCCACGCGCTCACGAAGGCTCCGGTGGCCCAGCCTCGCGCGGCGAAGCCCTCCGCCACCGTCTGGGCCTCGGCGGCCAGGCGATACCCGTGGTGGTTGTTGGCCTCCATGCCGTGCTCCCAAGGGAGCATTCCCGTGAACATGGTCGCGTGGGCAGGGCTGGTGAGCCCGATGGGCGACCAGGCGTCGTCGAAGCGCTCGCCATCTTCCGCCAGCGCCCAGAGCCGCGGGGTGTGCGCCGAGCTGAAGTGATCACGGCGCCACGTGTCGATGGTGACCAGCGCCACGATCGGGTGAGTCGGAGCGGGATCACCGGCGCAGGCGAGAGCCAGGAGGCCCACCACCCCGCCCCTCACG
>JBDQIL010000598.1:0-3862 GCA_040264415.1 Myxococcota bacterium | reverse complement strand
CTCCAGGCGGGGGTGGCCAGAGGATAACCGCTGCAGACCGCAGCTACGCGGCGACGCGCCGACGCGGCAGAGACCGCGACCGACGCGGCCGGGGCCGCCCCAGCGCCCTCAGATGGCCATGCCGTACAGCCCATAGAGCAGCATCTTCGGCGAGATGGTGCGCAGCTCGACCATCTGGCGCTTGATCTGCTTGGGCCGCATGTAGAACCGCCGCAGCGCCCAGCTCTGCATCTTCACCAGGTGCTCGGGGTCGTAGCCGTGCGGGTGGTAGATGAGGCGGTCGGGGTCGGGGTTGAACGTGGTGTAGTTCTCCCAGTCGTCGCGGAAGAGATCCTTCTGCCACCGGTCGGTGAAGAGCTTCGAGCCGGGGAAGGGCACCGTGATGGCGAACTTGGCGAAGTCGACGTCGAGGTCGACCGCGAACTCCACCGTCTCCTTGGTCATCTCGGGGGTCTCGCCGGGCATGCCGATCATAAACAGGCCCACGGTCTGGATGCCGGCGTCCTTGGCGTTCTGAACGCCCACCCGCACCTTCGCGGTGGTGATGTTCTTGTTGACGTTGCCCAGCAGCAGATCGGAGCCCGACTCGATGCCCATCAGCACCCGGCGGCAGCCGCCGTCGTACATGATCTGGCAGGTCTCGGCGTCGAGGCGGTCGGCGCGGGTCTCGGAGAGCCACTGGCACTTCTTGTCGAGGCCGCGGCGCACCAGCTCTTCGCAGAAGGGCTTCAGGTCTTTCTTGACCAGCGGGAAGATGGGGTCGATGAACCCGATCTGCTTCACGCCGTAGCGCTCCACCAAATACTCGTACTCATCGACGATCTTGATGGGGTCGCGCTTGCGGTAGACCTTGCCGCCCGTGTTGATGAGCGAGCAGTAGTCGCAGCGGTACGGGCAGCCCCGCGACCCGGCCATGGTGAGCACGGGCTTGGCGAAGTCGGCGAAGGGCAGCAGCCCGTAGCGGTGGTACGGGAAGAGGTGCCACGCCGGGTAGGGCAGGTCGTCGAGGTCGCGGTTGAGCGTGCGCTCCTTGTTCTTGACCACCTCGCCGTCGGTGGTCTTCCAGGTGATGCCGTCGATGTTCGAGAAGTCGGTCTCGTTGTCGGCCAGCGCATCGACCAGCTCGCAGATGGTCTCTTCGCCGTCGTGGTGGACGCAGAAGTCGGCGTCGCCGTCGCGCACGATGTCGTGGGCGAAGACGTCGGCGTGGATGGCACCCCAGACGATCTTGACGCCCGGCATGCGCGCCTGGATGGACTGGCTGAGCATGGAGCAGACCGGCGCCGACGGGGTGAGCACGGTCATGCCCACCAGATCGGGCTTGAAGCGGACGACCTTGTCCACCACCTCTTGCCCGGAGAGCTTCTCGGCGAACATGTCGATGGCCCGAACGAAGCACCCGTGCGCCTCGAGCGCGCCCGCGATGTAGGCGATACCGGTGGGCGGCATCGGCTCGAGCAGGCTGGCGAACCGGCCCAGCTTCTTCATGTTCATGGCGGGGTTGATGAGCAGGACCCGCAAGGTGTCCTCCGAGGCTGGGGGCGGCCGGGGCTGGCTGAACTCAGGTTAGCCTGAGAAAAGGCCATGGCCCACAGGGAGCGCCGCCCATGACATCTGAAGGCGACCCGCCCCTGGCGGCTGGCACACTGTACGTGGTGGCCACCCCGATCGGCAATCTCGGCGATCTGACCCCCCGCGCGCTCGCCGTGCTCCGCCACGCCGAGGTGCTCTGCGCCGAAGACACCCGCGTGCTCCGCAAGCTGGCGTCTGCCCACGACATCGGCACGGGGCCGCGCCTGACGAGCCTGCACGACCACAACGAGCGGGGGCGGGCCCCGTGGGTGGTGCGCCAGCTCAAGGCGGGCCGCACCGTGGGCGTCTTCAGCGACGCCGGCACGCCACTGGTGAGCGATCCGGGCCTGCCTGTGGTGCAGGCGGTGGTCGAGGCCGGCCTGCCAGTGGTCCCCGTGCCGGGCGCGAGCGCCGTCCTGTGCGCCCTCACCCTAGCCGGGCTGCCCACCGATGACTTTCGGTTTGTGGGCTTTCTTCCCAGACAGTCCGGGAAGAGGGCGTCAGCAGCCGAGGCCCTCGCCAGCTGCCCCTCCACCCTGGTCTTCTATGAGGCGCAGCAGCGCGTGGTGGCCTGCGTGGCCGACCTCGCAGCGGCGCTGGGAGACCGACCCGCCGCAGCCTGCTGCGACCTCACCAAGCGGGGCGAACGCGTGACCCGCGGCACCCTGCCCCAGCTGCAAGCCGCCCTGACCGAACAAGCGCCGCTGTCGGGGGAGTGGGTGCTGGTGGTGGGAGGCGCGCCGCCGGCCGTCGACACCGGCTTCCCGCGCGAGGCCGACCGGCTGATCACCGCGCTCCGCGCCCGCGACCTCGGCGCCCGCGAGATCCGCGACCTGGTGTGCGAGGTCTTCGGCACCCACAAGAAGGAGACCTACCAGCGGGTGCTCGACCGGGCCTGACCGCTCAGCCGGGCGGGCCCAGCGGCACGCGCAGGTAGGCGCCCCACTCCCCCACGAAATCGACCGACACGCACGCATGCACGCGGCCCTGGGCGTCGTCGAAGACCGCGTCTCCCGCGACGGGGAAGACCGGCTGGTGCCACACGCCGGGGTCGATGTGCACGCCCCGCGACCCGTCGAACCAGAAGGCGCGAAAGTCGCCGGGCTGCACGTCGTCGCCGGGCGGCGCGAGCAGGGCCACGAAGGGCGCTCCGTCGCGCGGGAAGAAGATCTGCCCGCCGTCGGGGTGGTAGTTGGCCTCGTGCGTGAGGATGTGGTCGCGGGCGTTCGGCGGGCGGTCTTCCGTGGCCGTGGCCGGGTCGCCGTACCAGCCGATCAGGTAGGAGCGCCCCACCGCGCGGTTGGTGGCGTACTGCACCGCCCCCCGGCGCTCGAAGGCGAAGACGTCGGCGACCACGCCGCCTTCCGCACCGGTGCCGGCGACCAGCCCGCGCCAGCCGGCGGTGGGCCAGGCCACCACGCGCACCTGGGCGGGGTCGAAGCGGTCGACGAGGTGACCGAAGCCACGCAGCGCCGCGGGGGTGGCGCGGACACCCGGGACCTCGACCACCCGCAGATCGGCCGAGGACGGCATGGCGGCGAGGTCGTGGCCCACGAAGTTGTCGAGCGGGGGGTGCACGGTCACCCCGCCTCGAAGGTGATGGCGTCGAGGTCGATGTCGCCCAGATCGAAGCGGTCGGGGGGGAGCGGATCGCGGAGGGGAGCGGCGGCCAGCTGGTCGGCGAGCGCGAGCACCGCGAGCACCGCGTCGCGCCCCACGGTGGGCGCCGCGCCGTCGAGCATCTCGGCGGTGGCTTCGAGCTGGTCGGCCAAGAAGAGCCCCGGGCCCGCCTCGAGCTCGACCACGGCCCCCTGCCAGAGCAGCGTGCGGTCGAGCTGGGTGACCGCTCCGCCGTCGAGCTCGAGCACCAGCTCGGTGCGCCGCCGCAGGTCGGGCCCCTGGGTGAAGTGCAGCGTGACGCTGGCGTCGCCCCGGTAGTGGTCGGGGCTGCCCGGCCAGGTGAGCGTGGCCCACAGGTGGGTGTCGCTGCGCTCGTGCACCGCGACCTCGTCGGGCGGCCCCAGGGGATCGAGCAGCCGGTGGAGTCGGGCCACGTTGGCGTGGGCGATGCCGAAGGTCTGGGTGCGGGGCCCCGTGGTGAAGCGGCACGACCCACCCATGAGCTGCCTCCCGCGGGCCTGCGCGCGGATCCAGGCGGCCTGTGGGCCCAGCAGCTCGATGTGTTCCACGTGCAACACGCGGCCGCGCGAGGCGGCGAGGTCGAACAGGTCGGCGGCGTCGGACGCAGCGCCCGCGAGCGGGAACTCGCAGAGCACGTGGTGGCCCGACT
>JBDQIL010000597.1:0-3868 GCA_040264415.1 Myxococcota bacterium | reverse complement strand
TCCCCACCCTCGACGAGCTGCCCGAGGCGGCGCGGCCCGACTCCAGCTGCCCCCTGTGTCGGGGCAGCGGCATCCGCGCGCGCCCCGACCAGGAGCGCGCGGTCGCCGAGGCCTGCTCGTGCATCCCGGAATGCCGCCGCTGTGGTGGCTCGGGCCGGGTCACGGTGCGGGCAGACGCGGGGGTGCAGGTGGGGCGGTGCCAGTGCCGCCGGGTGCCCGATCGGCTCAGCCTGTTCAACCACGCGGCCATCCCCGGGCGCTACGCCCACGCCGACCTCGTCGGCTCGTCGGCGGGCTTCCTGCAGGCCGAGTCGCACCCCGGCGACGCGGGCAAGTCGGCGGCCTTCACGTCGGTCATGTCGTGGATCAAGGACTTCCAGCCCGGCCGCGAGAACCGCGGCTTCGTGCTGCACGGCCCGGTGGGCACCGGCAAGACCCACCTGCTCATCGCGGTGCTGCGTGATCTCGCGCTCAGCCGTGGGGTGCGCGTGCGCTTCATCGAGTTCTCGCGGCTGCTCAGCACGCTCCGCCAGGGCTTCGAGTCGGGTCGGTCGGGCGCGGGGGTGATGGCCCAGCTCGTCGAGGTGCCCGTGCTCGGCATCGACGAGATCGGCAAGGGCCGCATGACCGACTGGGAGCTGTCGGTGATCGATGAGCTGGTGAGCCGCCGGTACAACGCCATGGCCTGCACGCTGGGCACCTCGAACTTCAAGCCAGGCGCCTACACGGCGGCCCAGGCGCCCGTGGGGGCGGGCTCGATCACGCCGCAGACCCTCGGCGACCGGGTGGGCGATCGGGTCTACAGCCGGCTCAAAGAGATGTGCGACTTCGTCGAGGTCGGGGGCGCCGACTTTCGCAAGACGGCCGCCCGGAGCTGACGTGGCGCGGGTGCTGCGGGTCCACAAGCCCTACGGTGTGCTCTGCCAGTTCTCCGATGGCGAGGGGCGGGCCACGCTCGCCGACCTGGTCGATGTGCCCCACGTCTACCCGTGTGGTCGGCTCGACCGCGACAGCGAGGGGCTGGTCGTGCTGACCGACGACGGGCGGCTGCAGCACCGGCTGTCTCACCCCCGCTTCGGGAAGGAGAAGGGCTACCATGTACGGGTGGAGCGGATCCCCGATGACGCGGCCCTCGCGCGCCTGCGGGCGGGGGTCGCGATCAAGGGGGGGCGCACCCGCCCGGCGCGGGTCCGCCGGGTGGACGATCCGGGCTACCCGCCGCGCGATCCCCCCGTCCGGTACCGCAAGTCGGTGCCCGACTGCTGGCTCGAGCTCTGGATCGGCGAGGGCATGAACCGTCAGGTGCGCCGCATGACCGCTGCGGTGGGCCACCCGACGCTGCGGCTGGTGCGCTTCGCGGTCGGGCCCTACCGCCTCGATGGGCTGGCGCGCGGCGGGTGGGCCGAGGCGCGTCCGCCCGCCTGATCGTCAGCGCCCGAGCTTGCGGCGCACACGCTGGGCGGCCTCCTGCTGCTTGAGGCCCTCCCACTGGACCAGGGCCAGGTTCCAGGCCCGCGAGGCGTAGGACCGCTCCCACGCCCGGTGCCAGAGGTCGCCCGCTTGCTCGGCGGCGACCGCGAGGTCGGAGTCGATGAAGTGCCCCTTGTCGCGCAGGCGCTCGATGGCCGCGAGGTGCTCGCGGAAGCCATCTCGATCTCGGACGGCGGCCGCCACGGGCAGCAGGCCGTGCCGCACGGCGTAGGCGTACCCCGGGTGCCCTTGCGCCCGCACTTCGCCCAGGGTGCGCCGCAGCACCGTGCCCGCCGCTTCGAAGCGCTCGAGCGCGAGCAGCGTGAGGCCGAGGTTGATGCGCGGCACCGTGGCGTAGGCGGTCCCCAGGCTGCTGAAGAGCTGCTCGGTTCGCTGGTAGGCCCGGGTCGCGCCCTCGAGGTCACCGGCGTAGCGCAGCAGGTCGCCCTTGGTATTCAGCACCTGCGCCAGCCGGCGCCGGCGGCCGAGCTGCTCGAGGATGTCAACGGCCTGGTCGGCGAGCGTGCGGGCGCGGTCGAGGTCGCGGCGGGCGCGGGCCACGATGACCCGGCCCATGAGCAGGCGGGCGGTCCGTTCGCCCCGGGGCAGGTCGAGGAGGGCGTCCTCAGCTTGGTCGAACCATGAGCTCGCGCCGTCAATATCGCCGATATAAACGCTCGCTTCACCGAGCATCAGCATCAGGTCGCGGGCGGCCTCGGTGTCGCCGGCCTTGCGGGCCTGGTGAAGCGCCGCCTGCCCGGTCGCCAGCGCAGTGGGGATGTCGAGCAGGCCCTTCGCGACCATCGCGACGCCGCAGTCGGCTGCCCGCCGAACCGCTGGCGGCGCGCCGGTGGCCCCGCCCAGGTCGGCGAGCAGGTCGCGGGCGTCGGCGAAGCGACCCGAGTCGAGGGCGACCAGCCCCTCCACCAGGCGCACCCGGTGTCGGTCGGCGTGGTCGTCGTCGAGCCCGAGCTGGTCGGCGGCGGTGGTGGCCTCGGCGAGCAGCAGGCGGGCCGCCACGGGCTCGTCGGCGCCGCGCCGCTCGTGGGCGCCCGCCAGCAGCCGCGGCAGGGCGGCGGCGGCGTCCCCGGCCCGGGCGAGGTGCCGACCCACCACGCGGTCGGGGGCCCGTTGGGCATCGAGGACGGTGGCGCAGGCCTGATGGTGGCCCCGCAGGCGCCCCGCCTCGTCGGCGTCGCGAAGCACGGCTTCGCGCAGCATTCCGTGCCCGAAGGCCCAGCCGGACGCGGGGTCTTGGCCGGGCACCGCCAGGGCTTGGTCGAGCATGCGCTCGGCCAGGGTGGGGGACGGGGCCACGCCAGCCGTGGCGCAGACGGCCGACCAGGTGTCGGCGTCGACGGCCATCCCCAGCGTGGCGGCGAGCTCGATGGCCTGCCGGGTCGAGCCGCCTTCGGCGTCCACCAGACGGTCGACCCGCGCGCTCCAGGCGTCGTGCAGGTCGTCGGGGAGCTGCAGGTCAGCGCCGGCGGCCAGCCGAAATCCGCCGCGCCCGGGCGCCAGCAGGTCGCGGTCGGCCCAATCCGACAGCAACTGGAGCGCGAAGGCGGGGTTGCCGGCCGTCCGCTTGAGCAGCGTGTGGAGGAGATCCTCGTCGAGGTAGAGCAGCGCCCGCACCACCTGGCCCAGAGACCCGTCGGACAGCGGGGGGACGCTCAGTCTGCGGGGCGCCAGCGCCCCGAGCTCGGCGCGGGCGTCGGAGCGCTCGGCGAGGTCTTCGGCCCGGGCGCTCAGCACCACCAGCAGTGGGAGGTCGTCGCGCTCGAGCAGGCCCCGGAGCCACACCAGCGTGTCGGCCGCGTGGGGCGCGTCATCGACGGTGAGCACCACCGGGCGGTCGCGGGCGAGGACGTGTACCAGCCGGCCCAGGGCCGCGTGTCGCTCGGGTCGCTCGGCCGGCGGGCCGGTCTGGAGGCCCACCACGTCGGCCAGGGGGCGCCAGTCGACCGCCTCGTGCAGGCCCAGGTCCGCCAGCCGGCGGATCAACAGGTCGCGCGCCGCCTCGGGGTCGAGGCCATGCAGGCCGAGGTGCCGCACGAGCGCGCCGCTCAGGCCCGGGTGGCTGGCGCGTGGCCCCGCGGCCACCGCGACGGGTAGCCCCGCGCCGGTCTCGGCTGCCCGCTGTCGCAGCCAGGCCAGCAAGCGGGTCTTGCCCTGCCCCGCGCCCCCCTCCAACATCAACAGCTGGGGCCGGCGCGTGTCGCGCGCCGCTGCGAGCGCCGCCCAGAGCGCGTCGCAGGCCTGGGCGCGGCCCAGCAGCGGGGGCGTGCGCAGGTCAAGCAGCCGGAGCCCGGCCCCTTGGAGCGACGGACGGCGGTCCGGGCGGGCGGCCCGCCAGTCGTCGGGCATCGGGGCCGGCTCGGCCGGACCGCCGTCCGTC
>JBDQIL010000596.1:0-3892 GCA_040264415.1 Myxococcota bacterium | reverse complement strand
GCCCCCCATGTCGTTGCCCCCCACCACCAGGGTCGCGCCCGCGCGGCGGCTCCGCCCGGCGCCCCGGTGCGCTTCCTCGGGCTGCTCGAGGGCCGGGAGCGGCTCGGCCTGCTGGCCGACGCCGACGTGCTGGTCTACGCCTCCACCGGCGAGATCTTCGGCCTGGTGCCCTTCGAGGGCCTGCTGTGCGGCGCCCCGGTGGTGGTGGCCGACGACTGCGGGTGCGGCGAGCTCATCGCTGAGGCCGGGGCCGGCCTGCTGGTGCGCCACGGTGACGTGGCCGGGCTGCGGGCCCGAATCGAGACGCTGCTGGCAGATCCGACGGCCGCAGGCGCGATGGTTCGTCGGGGACAGCGCTACATTCGAGAGCGACTGGGCTTCGACCGCGTCGCGGCCCGCCACGTGGAGCTGTACACCGAGATGCTGGCCGATCCCCGCCGGGAGTCCCCGTGAGCCGCGCCCTGCTGACCCGGCGACTGGTCTGGCTGGCGCTGACCGCAGCGGTGATCGCCGCCTGGTGGGGCAGCCTCGACGCGCCCCTGGTCTACGACGACAAGGTCGAGGTCATCGGCAACCGCACCATCCGCGCGCTCGAAGAGTGGCGCGCGGTGCTGGGCTACAACCTCTCTCGCCCGCTCACCATCCTGACCTACGCGTGGGACTTCTCCCGCAGCGGGCTCGACCCGCGGGGCTACCACGTCACCAACATCGCGGTGCACGTCGCCGCCGTCGGCGCGGCCCTCGAGCTCGCCGTGGCGGCCGGGCGGCTGTACCGCGTCGAGCGCCCCCTGATGGCGGGCGCCGCCGCCGTCGGCGTCTGGGCCCTCCACCCCATGGTCACCGAGTCGGTGACCTACACGACCGGGCGCAGCGAGGCCCTCTGCGGCGCCTTCGCGGCGCTGGCCTTGGCCGCCTGGGCCACCGCGCTGCGGGTCGAGGGGGAGGGAGCGCGCGGGTGGACCTGGCGCCTGGCGGGGATCGCCGCCTTCCTCGGGGCCGCGCTCTCCAAAGAGGTGGGCTGGGTGGTCCCCGCCGTCGCCCTGGTGATGGAGGTCACCGCGCCGCGCAGCCAGCCCCGAAGGACGTCGGTGTGGGTGTGGTACCTGCCCTTCGCGGCGCTGCTCGGGGCGGGCGTGTGGGGGCGGCTGCAGCAGGCCGGCGCCCTCTTGCCCCACGAGGCCGACCGCACGCTGGGCGTGCAGCTCACGACCTCGGCCGAGGTCTGGCTCCGCTACGTCCGCCTGTGGCTGCTCCCCGTGGGCCAGACCCTCTTCCACGATCAGCCCGACGTCTCTCCCGCGTCGGGCCGCGGGGTCGTGGTGTGGGTCGCCTGGGGCGGGATGATCGCCGCCAGCGTGTGGCTGGGCCGGCGCCGGGCGGCTGTGGGCTGGGCGCTCGCCGCGGCGGGCCTCACCCTGCTGCCCAGCACGTCCTTCGTGGTGCTCAAAGAGCACATGGCGGAGCACCGCAGCTACCAGGCGGGGCTGTTCCTGCTGCTCGGGCTGGCGTGGCTGGTCCCGGCGGCGCGGCGGCGCCCAGCGACCGCGGTGGCGGCGCTGCTCTGCGTCGCGGCCGCGGGGATGACCGCGCAGCGCAACGCGGTCTGGGCGGACGAGGCTGCCCTCTGGAAGGAGGCCACGGTGCGCAGCCCCGCCTCGGCCGAGGCCTGGTACGGGCTCGGCGACGCGCGGCGCTTCGCCAAGGACTTCGCCGGAGCCCGCGTCGCCTACGACCAAGCCACGCAGCTCGACCCGTCTCACCTGGACGCATGGAACAACCTCGGCATCGCCGCGGCCGAGGTCGGCGACGCCGACGAGGCGCGGCGCGCCTGGAAGCAGGCCCTGCGGGTGAAGCCCTCCTACTGCAAGGGGCACAACAACCTGGGCTCTCTCGCCTACCGCGAGCAAGAGTGGGACGAGGCCATCGGTGAGCTGCGGTCCACGCTGGCCTACTGCTCGGCCGACCCCATCGCCCACTACCTGCTCGGCAACATCTACTATGGCCCACGGCGCGACCCCGACCGCGCCATCGCGCACTACGAGGCGGTGATCCGCATCGCACCCGGCTTCGACCACGCGCCGCTGATCAAGGAGCGGCTGCTCGAGCTGACCTGGTAGCGGGACCGCCCACCCACCGGCCCAGGGCGCCGGCCAACCGCCAGGCCTCGGCCATCGACCCGCTCGCTACGGCGTCGCCGAGCAGCCGGGCCACCGGGCGCGGCCGCAGGTAGAAGCCCAGCCATGCCTCGCGGAGGAGGGCCTGGAGCTGGTCGGCCGGGAGGTCGGTCACCACCGCGCGCGCGACGTCGCCGTCGAGCGGGTTGCGGCCCGCGCCCATGCCCGCCTGCGCTCCGTGCTCCTGGAACAGCGGCGTGCCAGGCATGGCCGTGAGGGTGGAGAACTGCACGTAGTCGGCCCGCAGGCTGCGGCAGAAGGCCACCGTGTGCCGGACCTCTTCGACCCCCTCGCCGGGGGCCCCGAGGATGATGTAGGCGAGGCTGCGGATGCCCGCCGCGCGGGTGTGGCGGAAGGCGACGGCGGCCTGCTCGACCGTGACGTCCTTTCGCAGGCGGGCCAGGGTCTCGGCGTTCCCGCTCTCGACCCCGTAGGCGATGGTGCGGCAGCCCGCGCGGCGCATCAGGTGGAGCAGCTCGAGATCGACGCCGTCTACGCGGCCCTCGCACTTCCACTCGAGGTCGAGGCCGCGCTCGATGAGCGCCTCGCAGATCTCGACCACCCGCGAGCGGCGCAGCGTGAAGTTGTCGTCGTAGAAGTTGACGAAGCCCACCCCGTGCTCGCGCACCAGCACCTCGAGCTCGTCCACCACGTCGTGGGCCGGCCGCGCCCGCCAGCGG
The DNA here is from genome assembly GCA_040264415.1 of Myxococcota bacterium. Classification (GTDB taxonomy): domain Bacteria; phylum Myxococcota_A; class UBA796; order UBA796; family UBA2385; genus M30B51. The sequence goes on along the minus strand of JBDQIL010000596.1, from coordinate 1,038 downwards.
CTGCCCCCCACGCTCTTGTCGCAGAAGGTGCAGCGAAACGGGCACCCTCGGCTGGAGATGACCGTGGCGAAGCCGGGGCGGGTCGCGAAGAGGTAGCGATAGGCGCCCATCGGGAGCAGGTCGCGGGCCGGGAGCGGCAGCCGGGTGAGGTCTTGGGGTGGGGTGGCGTCGACGAAGGCGTGGCCCGGCACCAGGACCCCCCGCGGCGGCGCGCCAGGGCACCCGCTGGCCCACCACGCGAGCAGGGCAGGGGCGATCTCTTCGCCTTCGCCCACCACCGCGGCGTCGAGGCCGGGCATCTCGTCGAAGACCGCCGCACGCACGGCGGTGGGGTGCGGGCCGCCCAGCACCACCCGCCCCACCCAGGGCCGGGCGAGCTTGACCGCCCGCGCCGCCACGTCAGCCACCGGGGTCATGGCGCTGAGGCCGAGCACGTCGGGGCGCCGCTGCGCCAGCTCGTCGTGGAAGCGCTGCCAGCTCCACCCGAGCACGTAGGCGTCGAGCAGGTCGACCGCGTGGCCGGCCTGCCGCAGCGACGCGGCGATGTAGGCCAGCCCCAGGGGCGGGACCGCGAGCCCCGCGTCCGAGGGGTCCCGCCGAGGCGGGCGAGCGAGGAGGACGCGCATGGGGGCATCCTACCGCCGCCCGGCGCTGGATCCCAGCGCGTGGTCGAGCGCGGCGCGCATCTCGGAGACGTCTGCGGGGTGTCCGAAGCCGGCGATGCCCGCGACGCCCGCTGCTCCGGCGCGCACACAGGCGCCCACGCGGTCGGGGCGCAGGCCGCCCAGCGCGAGCACTGGCAGGGGCGAGATGGCGCAGGCCGCCTTCAGTCCGCCCACCCCGAGAGTGGGGCGGGCGTCATCCGGCTTCGACGCCGGCGGCCAGATGGGGGAGAGCACGGCGTAGGCGCAGCCACGGGCGTGGGCGGCGACCAGCTCGGCGGCGTCGTGGCAGCTCTGGCCGGCGGCGCGCGCGTGGGCCGGCCGCGCCGCGTCTGCGGGCAGGTGCAGGGGGAGCGCGTGGGTCAGCGCGCCCGGG
>JBDQIL010000595.1:0-3898 GCA_040264415.1 Myxococcota bacterium | reverse complement strand
GGCGGAGACTGACCCGGCGTCCCCGCTGGCGTCCCAGCGCCCGGTCCCCTCACCCGTTCGGGCGCGCCGCCCCGTCCCGGTCCGACGCCCGCGTGGCCATGCCGTCGCGCAGCGCCTCGGGGACCTCCCCCGCCCCCACGCCCATCAACGCCTGGGCGTCTGCGCTCGCGCGGGCGAGCAGCTCGGCCAGGCGGTCCAGCTCGTCAGCCGAACAGGCCAGCCCATGGAGGCGCCGCCGCGGACCGCCCCGGGGCCGCAGCTCGAGCCGGTAGACGTTGCGGCTGTTGATGCGCCCTCCGGACCGATGCTCCAGCTCGAGCCCAGCCAGCGGCACCACGACGCGCGCGGGCCGGCTCGGCCACCCCACCCAGGCGTCCACCCGCAGGTCGGTCCGGGTGACGCTCAGCCGAACGGGCCGCTTCCACGTCAGCCCCACCGCGAAGAGCAGCGCGCCGAGGAGAAACCAGGGGATGCCGATGAACACCACGCCCATCGCGAGGGACAGCGGCGTCACCACGAAGATGGAGAGGTGGGCGAGCACCGCCCAGCTCAACAGCGGTCGCTGCTCGATCTGAACGTCGAGCCGATTGAAGTCAGCCTCGACCTGCATGCCGTCTGCGTCTGCCACAAGCCCCCCGTCAAGGCCCCGGCTTCGAGCCGGGGTAGGCGTACTGCCGCCAGTCGTAGGGGTAACGCTCGATGTCGGGATCCCAGGCGTCCCACGTGGGCACCTGCTCGAGCTGGGCCAGCCGGTCGTCGGGCACCACGCCAGGCACCAAGAAGGCCTTCTGGCGGTGCAGCTTGTACGGGTTGCGCAGCTCGATGCCCAGCGAGCCCAGCACCCCGCGGGCGATGGTCCAGGTGGCCTGGGCGTTCCAGCCGTGGGCGATCTTGATGACCACCCCCAGCCCGCGGGGGTAGTCGGGGTGGACCACCGCGAGGCCCAGCAGGCCGTCGGCGCCCTCTTTCGCCAGCACGGCCCCCTCGCCGGCCTTCAGGATGGAGCTGTCGAGCCGGTTGAACCCGCCCACGAGGTCGGGGGAGCGGGTCATGGCCTCCCAGATCCAGTCCTCGTCGCGCCGGGCGGCGAGCTGGCTGAACAGGCGCGCGAGCTCCGAGACCGTGTTCGACAGGGTGGGCAGCCCGCAGCCATCGCGGGCCACGCGCAGGGGCTGCCAGTCGGCGCCCAGATCGCGCCGCAGCACGTCGATGAAGCTGGTGAAGAAGGGGTGCCCCGGCAGCATGTAGCCCACACGCGGCCACCCCTTGCGCCGACAGCCCTGCAGGATGGCGGCGTGCTCGCCCGAGCAGCAGTGGTACCACCGCCGCGGCCGGCGCACCTGACGGCCGAACTGCACCAGCGGCACGTCGAGCGGGGTCTGCATCAGGCCCCACTCGGAGGGCTCGAGGATGCTCTGGGCCGCGGCCACGTGCTCGGGCGTGCCGTTGTGCGAGGCCACCGAGATCGCCTTCTGGTCCCACGAGAGGTCGCCGAGCACCTCGGCGAAGGGCTTCATCATCAGCGGCTTCATCATCGAGCGGCCGTAGCAGAGCACGTTGCCACCGAAGGCGTGCGTGACCTCGCCGCCGTGCGCCCAGGCCACCGCCCCGTGAATCGTGGTCTCGCTGACGCCGGCCCGCCGGTAGTCCACCAGGGGCTCCCACGGCACGTCGCGGCCGGTGGGGATGCCTGGCTCGCGGTCGCCGAAGGGGCTCGACGGGTAGGCGCGGCTGCCCGGCGGCAGGGCGGCGCTCACTGCTGGCCCCGGTCGCGCATGAGCGCATCGACCCGCGGCACGACGCGCTCCTGGAAGGCGGTCATGTCGCGGATGACCCGGGCGGAGTCGTGGTTGAAGAAGTCGAACCAGAGCATCACGTCGTCGTCGGGGTGGAAGCGCTCGACGAGCTGGGCGGCCACCGCGTCGGCGTCGCCGATGACCGCGTTGTGGGCGGCGCGCTCGACCTTCTTGGGGTCGAGGGTGCCCTCGAGGGCGGTCCAATAGGCCGACAGCGCCCGCTGGGCCTCGGCCGTCGCGGCGGCGTTGCGGGCGTCGCTGCTGTGGCCGGCCTCCTCGTTGAGGAAGACCATCACCGTGCGCGGCATGTAGCCCCGCTTCCAGGGACCGCCGTCGGGGTGGTAGGCGTCGGCCATGCGGGCGTGGGTGGCGTCGATGACCTCAGGCTGGGTGATGCTGAGGTTGAAGACCTTGACCGGCGCCCAGGCGTTGACCCGTCGCTGCAGGGCCGGGTCGTGGCTGCCGATCACCAGGTCGACCAGCTCTCGGCGCCAGTCCTTCGGGATGACCTGCAGCACGTCGAAGGTCCAGCGGTTGGCCACCGGGATGCGGTCGCCGTCGCGCAGGCCGAGCGCGTCGGCCGCCGCCACCACCTGCCCCCAGTGCTCGTCGCTGCGGAAGTTCTCGCGGGTCATGACCGTGGGGGAGATGTCGGCGGACGAGAGCACCTCGCCCTGAACCAGCCGCAAGAAGATCTCGCAGGCCTCGGCGAACACCATCCCCCGCAGGGCGGGCCAGGCGATGGCCTCCATGGGATCGCGAGGGACCACGCCGTAGGCCCGGTTCATGAACTGGAAGCGACCCGCCGAGAAGCCCAGCCGCAGCCGCCGCCGCTCGTGCGGGTCGAGGCCGTGCAGGCTGGCGAAGCTGGCCACCCGCTCGGCGTGGGCCAGCGGCCCGCCGGCGCAGACGATGTTGGTCACCGCCGAGCCGACCTCGATGCGCTGCGTCTGCCCGAACACGCGATGGGCGAGCTGGTAGATGTCGTTGTTGAGGCCGATCTCGCCCTGCCAGTGAGGCACGACGGGCTTGTCGTGCCGCTTCTGGATCTGCGTGGACAGGTGACTCTGGGCGACCCAGGCGGTGCCGAAGCCGAGCGCGTCGGCGGCTCGCACCTGCTCGAAGAAGTTGCCGAGCATGGTCGCCTCGGACGGGGTCACCCCGCCCACGGGCGTCTGGCTGATGCTGAAGAAGACGTCGAAGTTCATGGGAGCTCCAAGCGGCGCGGGTTCAGATGCTGCGCATGCGCCCGCCGTCCACCTGCAGGCTGACGCCGCGGATGGCGCCAGCATCGGGTGAAACGAGGAACGCGACCGCCGCGGCGGTCTCCGTGGGATCGATGAGCCGCCCCTCGGGCACCATGCCCAGCCAGGCGTTGCGGATGTCGTCGGCGGTGACGCCCGCCCGGGCCGCGCGGGCCTCGGCGAGCGAGGCCAGCCGGTCGGTGTCGGTGAAGCCCGGCAGCACGTTGTTGACCGTGACGTTGGGCGGCAGCTCGTTGGCCAGCGACTTGGCCCAGCCCGCCATGGCGCCCCGGGTGGTGTTGCTCACGCCCAGGCCCGGGATGGGCTCGTAGACCGAGGTGCTGATGATGTTGACGATGCGCCCGTAGCCGGCCGCCGCCATGCCCGGGACCAGCCGCTGGGCGAGGGTGTGGCTGGCCAGCAGGTGGCGGCCGAGCGCCGTGAGGAAGGCGTCGGGGGTGGCGTCGAGCAAGGGCCCACCCGGGGGACCGCCAGCGTTGTTGATCAGGATGTGGACCGGCCCATGGTGCGCCAGCAAGGCGTCGATGGAAGCGCCCAGAGCGTCGCGATCGTCGAGGTCGGCGGGCAGCGCCCGGGCGCTCGGCGCGCCCGCTGCGCGGAGCTCGGGCAGCAGGGCGTCGAGGCGGTCGACGCGGCGGGCCAGGGCGGTGATCTCGGCGCCCTGGGCGGCCAGGGCCAGCGCCACCGAGCGGCCGATGCCAGCGCTGGCTCCACAGACCAAGGCGTGCTTGTGGAAGAGGCTTCGAGCAGACATGGGGTCTCCGGGGCGGGTGCCTCCCGGTATCACGGCGAGGGGGTGGGCTCGGGCCCCCCGCCCGGTCGAGGGGCCCCCTCGGC
>JBDQIL010000594.1:0-3905 GCA_040264415.1 Myxococcota bacterium | reverse complement strand
GGTGAGGCCCGGTCTGCGATGGACGCGGGGCGCGCCGAGGACGCGCTGGCGGTCTACCAGGAGATCCAGACCGCCGAGGCGCTGCCGGACGACCTGTCGCGCGCGGCGCGCGCCGGCGAAGCCGAGGCGCTCGCGTCGCTCGGTGAGCTCGCCGAGGCCACCGAGCTGTGGCGGGCGCTGCTCGCCGACGACCCCGACCCGGCGGAGCGCGCGGAGCTCGAGCTTCAGCTGGCGCAGGGGCTCCTCCAGGGAAACGAGGTCGAGCAGGCGGCGGTCGCGTACGCCAGCCTCTCCAAGAGCTCCGAGCCCGACGTCCAGTTCCGCGCGCTGCTGGGTCAGGCCGACGTCGCTCGGGTGCAGGGGGAGCGGGCCCGCGCCCGAGACCTGTTGCAGCGCGTCGCCGACCGCGCCCCCGATCCGGCCTTCCAGGTGCAGGCGCTCCAGGAGCTGGCCGATCTCGCGACCGACGACGACCGTCCAGAGGCGGCCGTGGAGGCCTGGCGGGCGCTGCTGGGCGTGGTCCCGCCGGGCCACGCCGCCGCCGCGCCGGCCCGCCTCGCGGTGATGCTCGGGCTGGCTGACCTCGGCCGGGTGGACGAGGCCCTCGGCGTCTGTCGCCAAGCGGTCGCCACCACCAGCGGCGCCGCCCGCCTGCGCGCCCAGGGCGGCTGCGCCGAGCTGCAGGAGCGCGCCGGCGACCTGGAGACCGCGCACGCCTCGTGGCGGGCGCTCACGCGCGACCCCGCCTTGCCCGCCGACCTCGCCGCAGACGCCTGGCTGGGGGCGGCGCGCACCGCGCAGGCGCTCGATCGACCCGGCGACGCCGCCGAGCTCGCCGCCGATGGCCTCGCGGTGGTTGCTGCCACCCCCTTGCGGCTGCCCCTCCTGAGCTTGCGGGTGGAGGCGCTCGAGGGCCTCGGCGACGCCGCGGCCATCGACGAGGCTCGGGCAGAGCGCGACGCCCTGATCGAGGCGGCGCCCTCGCTCGCCGGCCCGCTCCTCGTGCAGGCTGCCGCCGTCGCCCGCGGCGAGGGCCGCCCCGACGAGGCCGTGGCGCTGCTCGAGCGCGCCGTCGCCCTCCCCCTGACGCCGGCCGAGTCGGCTGGGGCGCGGGTCGAGCTGGGCGACACCTTGCTCGAGGCGGGCGCCGTCGAGTCGGCCGCCGCCCGCTTCACCGAGGCCCGCGACCTGCCGGGCGCCGAAGACGACGTGCGCTTCGCGGCGAGCATGGGGCTGGCCGAGTGCCGCCGCCGACAAGGCGACCTCGCCGCCGCGCTGGCGCTGCTGTCCGACCTCGACCCGCCGGACGAGGGCTCGCGGCGGTGGTGGCTCGAGGCGCGCGCGCGGCTCCACACAGAAGCCGAAGACGGCGCCGCCGCGGTCGAGGTGTGGGCCGAGCTGGTCGATGCGGCGGGCGACGACCCGGCGCCCCGCACGTCGGCCCTGCGGGGAGAGGCCGACGCCTGGCTCGCCCAGGACGCCCCCGACCGGGCGCTGCCCCTCTACGACGAGGCGGCTGCCATCGCCCCGGAGCCGGCCGCCGCTGGGTGGGCCCGCTTGGGCGCCGCCCAGGCGCGCGCCGAGCTGGGTGAGATCGACGCCGCGCTGGCGAGCCTCTCGCGCCTCCGCGCTCACCCCGACCCCGAGGTGGCGCTGCAGGCCGCGCTCTTCGCCGCTCGGTTGTACACGACGGCCGAAGACTGGGCTGGCGCCATCGACGCCTTGGACGGGGTCGAGGCCGCCGATCTGGGTCCCGGGTGGGACGCCTCGATCATCGAGACCCGAGCGGCGGCGCTGGCGGCGCTCGAGCGCACCGACGCAGCTCAAGACGAGTGGCGGGGGCTCGCGGCCCGCTGGCCCGACAGCGACGAGGCCCTGCTCCCTGCATGGCTGGGCCTCGCCGAGCTCGCCCGCATGACCGGAGATCTCGAAGCAGCGCGCCGGTGGGCGCGGCAGGCCCTCGACGCCGCGCGCGACCCTGGCTACCGCGACCGGGCCGAAGACCTGGTGGCGGCCCTGGACGCTGGATGAGGGCGGCCCTCGCGGCGCTGTTGGGGGTGGGCTGCGGCCCGCCGTGCCTGCCGCTCGCCGACGTGCCCATCCGGCTCGCCGATCAATCGGGGTCGGACCTCCTGCGGGAGACGCTCCGTGACCGCCTCGACGCCTTCGATCGGTGGACCGCGGGGGCGGCGTGCGCGTCCGAGATCCGGGTCGAGGCGGAGGGCTTGGCGGGGGGAGACCGCGACGCCCCGCTGGGGCGCTACCGCATGAGCGACCAGCGCATCGAGCTCGACGGGCGCCTTCCCCCTTCGACCTCGGCGCAGGTGCTCCACCACGAGCTCTGCCACGCCTGGGACCACCGGCAGGGGTGGGCGTCGCGCGACCGCGACGACCTCTTCCCCCCCGACGCGCTGCCCGAGGCGATGCGCGAGGCGGGCTACCGGTCCGACTGGGATGCAGGCGCCGAACACTTCGCCCTTCGCTGCGAGACCGGTCCGGTGCTGGCCCCGCTCTTCGACGCGATGGACGAGGCGGGCTGCGCGGTGCTCCTCGACGCGCCCGACCGCTGGATCCAAGACCGCGTCTACACCCACCCCGACCCGTCCGCCATCGTGCGGTCTGGGGTCGCCGCGGTGTCGGTGGAGTCCCGCGCCCTCGACCTGTTCCCGCCCGAGATGCTGTACCACGCAGCGTTCTCGGGGGACGCGCTCTGGGCCCTCGTGCTCGAGCACGCCCCCACCGCCTGGGTGATGTGGCGGGTGCCGCTCGACGGGGCCCCGGCCACCCGCCACACGCCGGTGCTCGCGACCGACCCACTCCCCGACGTGATGCTCGTCAACGGCGTCGATGAGGGGATGGTCCGGGCGAGGTGGGGGCCGGACGGCGCGCTGGCGTGGACCCTCGGGGCGGCCCCCGTGCCGTGGTTCGAGCCGTGGGCGGGCGGCTGGCCGTCCAACCGGCAGGACCGCTGGCGCCGCGGTGGTGGTCTGTGGTTCGCCGTCGCCGACACGCTCTGGCGCCACCGCGACGGCGACCTGCTGCCGCGTGCGGTGGCCCGCGTTCCCTCCGACGACCGGGCGGTCCTGATCGACTCGCTGCACCCGCTCGAAGACGGCTTCGGGTTCGTCGGCACCCAAGGCGGCCGCGCGGTGGTCGGGCGCCTCGACGGGCCCGAGGCCCCGGGCGGGGGCACGTTCAGCTGGGCGCCGGCCACGGGCGCCGCCGCCGCGCTCCCCGACGGCCGCCGGGTCATGGTGGGCTCGCAGCTGAGCTGGGGGCTGGCCTCGTTCTGGGAGATCCAGTCCGACTGGCGCGACCGCCCCATCCTCTTCGTAGAGGCGGCGGATGGCGACGGGTGGCAGCTCGCCCCCTGCGACGCGGGCGGACTGCCGGACGCGGCGCGGCGGCCCTTCGCCACCCACACCTGGAGCGACGCGGCCTGGATGCTCTCCTACGACTCCAACGCGCTGACGTTGGTGTCGGTGCGGGCCGACTGACCCAGCGAGCCGGGCGCTGGGCGCCAGGCGGTGACGCGGGCGCGGTCTTCGGCGAACCAGGCCTCCACCGCGTCGTCGATGCGCCCGCCGCGAACTGCGAGGCGGGCCACCTGGGCGATCAGCCGGGGGCGCCGGGCCGCCAAGGTGGCGAGCCGTCCGGCGTACCGCAGGTTTCGTGGGGTGAGATAGTTGCGCGCAAAGTGCTGGTTTTGCGCCTGCTTTCGGTGCTCTGACAGCGCCTCCGGCGTGAGGTCGCCCTGGCGGAACGGCGCCTCGTTCTGGCGGTTGTTCCAAGCCTCTCCCCACGCGGGGAAGGCTGAGACCCGCCCCTCGGCCTTGAGCTGCTGCCAGAGCTCCGTGCCGGGGTAGGGCGTGCTGAAGAAGAAGACGGTCCAGTCGGAGTCGATG
>JBDQIL010000593.1:0-3906 GCA_040264415.1 Myxococcota bacterium | reverse complement strand
GTTCATCCCGGGCGGGCTGTCCATGCTGGCCGGCGGCCTGTGCGTCGCGCTGCTCATCGACGGCCGCGCCGTGCTGCAGCCGGACCACGCGCGGCTGCGGGCCGAGACCGCCCACCTCGACCCCGCCCACCCCCTCGGCGGCCGCCGGTACGACCTGCTGGCGGTGGTCCTGGCTCTGGCCGCTTGGGTCCTGTAGGCCGCGGGGGGAGCGCTCTCGGGCTCGCGGGGGCTCGACCGCCGATCCGGGTGAGGCCGGGTTAGGTCGAGCGACCACCCCCCTCACTCGGGAGCCCCCATGAGCGTGGCCCAGGACACCTCCGACGACACCGCCGTCGACGCCTCCGCATCCAGTGGCGCCGCCTTCGACCCGTCCGCCGCTCCCGAGCCCACCGCCGAAGAGCTGATTCAGGCCTACCGGGTGGCCGGCCGCTCGCGCAGCACCGAAGAGCACATCGTGCGGCTCGTGAACCGCGGCGAGGTCAAGTTCGCCATCTGGGGTCCGGGCGAAGAGGTGCACGGCACGGCCACGGCGCTCGCCCTGTCCAAGCTCGTCAAGCCCGACCGCTTCGGCATCGTGCCGCACTACCGGTCGGGCTGTTTGTGCGCCATGTGGTGCGAGCTCAACGGGGTGCCCGACTTCACGCTCAACGTGCTGCGCCAGCAGTTCAGCCGCGACACCGACGTCATGTCGCGCGGCCGGCAGATGGTCTACCACCTCGACATCGAAGACGCGGGCATCCTGCCGGTGCAGAGCCCCGTGGGCATGCAGCTGGGCAAGGCCGCCGGCTACGCCCTGGGCTTCAAGCTCAAGGGCGTGAATGACGCGCTCACCATCGGCATCGTGGGCGACGGCACCACGGCCGAGGGCGACATGCACGACACCATGAACGCCATCAGCGTGTGGTCGCTGCCCACCATCGTCATGGTCACCGACAACCGCATCGCCATCTCGACCACGCCCGAGCAGGGCCGCGGCATCGAGAGCTTCGGCGCCTACGCCGAGAGCTTCGGCGTGAAGGCGTTCTCGTGTGACGGCCGCGACTTCTGGGACGTGTACCGCACCACCTATGCCTGCGCGAAGTACGTCCGCGACGAGCAGAAGCCCGCGATGCTGCACGTGCACGACCTGCCGCGCTTCAACGGCCACAGCTCAGCCGCCGAGACCACCTTCGACCTCAGCCAGGCCGACCCCATCATCGCCTTCGGCGAAGAGCTGGTGAAGCGCGGCGTGCTCGAAGAGGCCGACGTGCTCAAGCGGATCGAGGGCAAGGGCGCCGACTTCTTCGTGCACCACGACCTGGGCCGCCTGATGGGCCAGGAAGACGAGCAGGTGCGGGGCTGGTTCGCCCAGGTCAAGACCGAGCCCGAGCCGCCCGAAGACAGCATCTTCGAGCACATCCGGGCCCCCTTCCCCGAGGTGGTCGAGGCGCCGGGCGCCGGCACCACCAACATCACCTACGCGGGCGCCATCCGGGCCGCCATCGACCACATCATCACCTCGAAGGGCGGCGCCACCTGGGGCCAGGACATCGCCAAGCTGGGCGGCGTGATGCAGGCCACCGCCGGCCTGCTCGACAAGCACCCCGGCAAGGTCTTCGACGCGCCCCTCAACGAGCCGCTCATCGTGGGCACGGCCTGTGGCGCGGGCCTGCACAAAGACCTCATCAGCCTGCCGGAGATCCAGTTCGGCGACTACTCGCTCAATGCGTTCCACTGGCTGGTTCACATGGGCAACCTGTACTGGACCACCAACGGCAACTCCAACTTCGCCACCATCCTGCGCACGCCGGTCGACCCCTTCGGCGGCGGCGCGGTCTACCACTCGATGTCCATCGACGGCTACTTCGCCCCCATCCCGGGGCTGGTCATCGTGATGCCGTCCACCTCGTGGGACGTCTACGGCCTGCTGATGACCGCGGCCGACTACCGCGGTCCGGTGGTGTGCCTCGAGCCCAAGTGGATGTACCGGCAGGCCCTGGGCCCGTCCTTCCCGGGTGAGCCCACCGATGCGGCCGAGGTCAAGGCGCTGAAGCGCCACATCATGCGCGGCGGCATCCCCGACATCGACCCCGACCACCGCGTTCCCTTCGGCAAGGCGGCCATCCGCCGGCCGGGCAACGACGTCACCATCGTGGCCTGGGGCCGCGCGGTCTGGACCGCCATGGACGCCGCCGCCTCGCTCGCCGAGCAGGGCGTCGACGCCGAGGTCATCGACCTGCGCACCATCGTGCCCCCCGACATGGACACGGTCATCGAGAGCGCCAAGCGCACGGGCCGCCTCGTCGTGGCCGCCGAAGACCGATCCTTCGCCGGCTTCGTACGCACCATCCAGGGCCACGCGGTCGAGGCGATCCCCGGCCTGCCCAGCCGCGCCATCGGTCAGAAAGACATCCCCGGCATCGCCCAGAGCCTCAAGCTCGAGAACGCCACCATCCTCACCGACCGCGACATCGTGGCGGCGGTGCGCGACGTGCTCGAGGTGCGCAGCACCGGCGGCGCCTCGGGCTGGAGCTACGTGGCGCCCCGGTACTTCATCAGCTGAGCGGCGCCGTCAGGGTGCCGCGGCCCGTTGGGCGGCCAGCTCGGCCCGCAACACGGCCAGCTCGGCCCGAAGCGCGTCGATCTCGGCTTGCTGGCGCTGGCTGGCGGCCAACGCCATCGTGGCGTAGCCGTAGAGATCGACGTGCTCGCCGTCGGCCATCACCGCGGGGCTGGTGGGGGCGTCGTCGATGAGGAAGCCCACGTGCTCGGGGGTGGTCTCGTCCTCCCAGGTGTAGCGCCAGCGGGCCAGCCGCAGGTCGAGGGCCGCCGCCCCCAGATCGCGCACGTCGGCCGGGTCGAGGTAGGCGACCTGCTGCTTGTGGCGCCGGCGCGAGATGGGGCAGCCGCCGGGCTGCTGGGTGGGGTCGCTGTCGGTGCAGAGAAGCAACGCGTTGCAGTCGTCTGCCGGATCACAGGTCGCGCCACCGGCGCCACAGCTGGCGCCGGCCGCCTCGCTCGTGCAGGCGGCCACGTCGTCGGAGGGCCCGGAGTAGCCGCTGCAGACCGGGTCGCCGCAGGTGCGGTACCACTGAAGATCGCCCGCGGTGCCGTCGGCGCCGCCGCCGTCTGTGGAGGACTCGGTGTCTTCGGCGTCGTCATCGTCGCTGTCGAAGCAGGCCAGCGACGGGAGCAAGAGCCCGATGGCGAGCAGACGGGGCCAGGCAGACATGGGCCTCTCGGGGGCGCGGGGGCGGGGAGCGCCCACAGTGTAGACCCGACGGGGGTGTTCTGCGCTCGACCGCTCGATCGTGTGCCTGGGTGAGGCGCGCTACCGGCCGCTGGCGCTGCTGCCCTGCCGTCCGGTGAGCGAGACGGGGTCGGACCACTGGTCGTCTTCGTCTTGCACCCGCACCTCGAGGGTGTAGGTCGATGCGCTGGCGCAGGACACGCCGTGCGCGGTCTCGTTGAAGCTCGCCGAGCAGGCGCCGGCGTCGGTGCAGGTCACGCTGTAGCTGGCCACCTCGCTGCCCCCCTGCAGGACGGTCACGCCGTCTTCGAAGAAGGGGTTGATGGTGTCGAGGCCCTGCGGGTCGTCGAAGGTGGCCTCGACCACCCACAGCCACGCCGGGTCGCCGGTGGTGTGCTGGTAGCACCACGCGTCGGCGGTGCGAACCACCGGCCGGCTGTCGCCCTGCCCGTCAGCCCCGTCGCCCGCGCCGTCTGCGCCATCGGCGCCGTCGCTCGCGCCGTCGCCGCCGTCCGTGACACCATCAGCGCCATCTGCGCTGCCAGAGTGGCGACGGCGAACGCTTCCCCCTCCACCATAACGACCGCGCGAGCACCTCCCAGTCCAGCGCGGCGCGCGCCTTCGTCGAGCCCGAGGTCAAGCCCGCCGGCTCCACTGCACAAGCTGAGGGTACGTAG
>JBDQIL010000592.1:0-3910 GCA_040264415.1 Myxococcota bacterium | reverse complement strand
GGCTGACCCGATGGAGCTCGTCGGGCTCCATGGCCGTGGTCATGCCCCGGACCGCGTTGCTGGCCAGCAGCGTCACGCCCTGGCGGTGCCCGTAGACCCACACGGCGAGCTGACCGCCCGGCCGAACGATCTCGCCGAGCGCCTCGAAGGCCTCGACGGGGCGCTCGAGGTGGTGGAGCACGCCGAAGCAGTAGGCGAGGTCGACGAGCTGGTCTCGGAGGGGCGGGTGGAGCAGGCTGCCCTGGATGACGTGGACGCGGCTCAGCCCGTCGGTGTTGGCCGCGGCGGCAGCGACGGCGTCGCCGCTGCTGTCGATGGCGAGCACCTCCGCTCCGTAGCGGGCGGCGTAGTAGGCGTGTCGCCCGTAGCCGCAGCCCGCGTCGAGCACGAGCTTGCCCAAGAAGTCGGGGGGCTGGAGCGGGTGGGCGTAGTCGAGGAAGGACTCCTCCCACTCCGACCAGGCCGTGTCGAAGGTGGTCCAGCGATGGGCGGTGTCGGGCCCCGCGAGGGCGTCGTCGGCGAGCATCCGGGGGATGCCGTCGCGGATGGGGTAGCCCGCGCCGCAGCCGCCGCAGTGAATCGCCCCCTCGACCACGTCGGTCTCTTCGCCTCGACCGAGAGCGACCCCCGGGGGCGCCCCCTCGCTGGGGGTGAAGTGACCGTGGGTGACCGGAAGCACGCGGGTGCGGGCGGTCTCGAGCGTGAGGTCGACGGAGCGACACCGGGGGCATGCGAGCCACTGCATCAGTCGGTACTTCACGGTGACTCCCTGGCGGATCCGAGCGCGGCAAGGCCGGCCTATCCCCCGCAGGCAGCCGTGTCCCGACGCCCCCCGTCGACCGTCGGGGTGCCTTGGGATAGCAGGCCGCCCTGTGACCGGGCCACGCCCGGCCCCCATCCACGCCGGTGGCCCCGCGCCTGGCGCCACCGAGGAGCCCGCCCCATGACCCGCAACATCGAGACCCTCGACCACGTGGTGGTCCGCTTCGCCGGCGACTCCGGCGACGGCATGCAGCTGACGGGGAACCAGTTCACCGCGACCACGGCGCTGCACGGCAACGATCTCGCGACCTTCCCCGACTTTCCAGCCGAGATTCGCGCGCCTGCCGGCACCCGGGCCGGCGTCTCGGGCTTCCAGATCCACTTCTCGTCCGAAGACGTCTTCACGCCCGGCGACGAGCCCACGGTGCTGGTGGCCATGAACCCCGCCGCGCTCGCCGCCAACATCGCCGACCTGAAGCCCGGCGGCATGGTCATCGTCAACACCGACAAGTTCTCCGAGCGTGACCTCGACAAGGCCGAGCTGGCGGCCAACCCGCTCGAAGACGGCAGCCTCGACGGCTTCCAGGTCGTGCCGGTGCAGCTCTCGACGCTCACCAAGCGCTCGGTCGATGGCCTGGGCCTCGGCGCCAAGGAGACCGACCGCTGCAAGAACTTCTTCGCGCTCGGCATGGCCTACTGGCTGTTCAACCGCGACCTCTCCACCACCCAGGCCTGGATCCGCGGCAAGTTCAGCGCGCCCTTCGACGCCGCCAACCTCGCCGCGCTGCAGGCGGGCTTCAACTACGCCGACACGGTCGAGCTGTTCCACAGCTCCTACGAGGTCCCGGCGGCGGCGCTTCAGCCGGGCACCTACCGAAACATCACCGGAAACGAGGCGCTGGCGCTCGGCTTCGTGACCGCGGCCGCGCTCTCCGGCAAGCAGGTCTTCCAGGGCGCCTACCCCATCACGCCTGCCTCGGACCTGCTGCACCACCTCGCCCGCTACAAGGACTTCGGGGTGGTCACCTTCCAGGCTGAAGACGAGATCGCCGCCATCTCGGCCGCCATCGGCGCGGCCTTCGGCGGCTCCATCGCCATCACCTCGTCGTCGGGGCCGGGCATCGCCCTGAAGGGTGAGGCCATCGGCCTGGCCACGATCACCGAGCTGCCCCTCGTCGTGGTGGACATCCAGCGCGGCGGGCCGTCCACCGGGCTGCCCACCAAGACCGAGCAGAGCGACATCAACATCGCCCTGTATGGCCGCCACGGCGAGTCGCCGATGCCGGTGCTCGCGGCCAAGACCCCCTCCGACTGCTTCTGGGCAGCCCTCGAGGCGGTCCGCGTGGCCGTGAAGTACCGCATGCCCGTGATGCTCCTGACCGACGGCTACCTGGCCAACGGCGCCGAGCCCTGGCGCATCCCAGACATCGACTCGCTCGAGCCCATCGTGGTCGAGCAGGTCACGAAGGTCCCCGAGGGCGGCTTTCAGCCCTACGACCGCGACCCCCAGACGCTGGCGCGCCCCTGGGTTGCGGCCGGCACCCCCGGCCTCGAGCACCGCATCGGCGGCCTCGAGAAGGAAGACGGCTCGGGCAACGTGTCGTACAACCCGGCGAACCACGAGCTGATGAGCCGCATGCGGGCCGAGAAGGTCGCCCGGGTTCAGGCCGACGTGCCCGACGTGGTGGTCGATGGCGACAGCGGCGGCGTACTGGTCGTCAGCTGGGGGGGCACCTACGGCGCCATCCACACCGCGGTGCGCGCGGCCCGCGCCCAGGGCCTCGAGGTGGGCCACGTCCACCTGCGCTGGATCAGCCCGATGGCCGCCAACGTCGAGCAGGTCTTGCGCCAGTACGACACCGTGCTGGTCCCCGAGCTCAACCTGGGCCAGCTCGCCCGCGAGCTGCGGGCGCGGTTCGGCGTCGAGGCCCACAGCTTCGCCAAGATGCAGGGCCAGCCCTTCAAGGTGAGCGAGCTGCTCGCCCGAATCCAGACCCTCTCCTCCGAGGGCTGAGCGCGCCCTCCGCCGGCCGCGCCGCCCCCTCACCCGCCCCCTCGGAAGCACCATGACCAACATCAACGAAGACCCGAGCGCCTACACCAAGAAGGACTTCATGTCCGACCAGACCATCCGGTGGTGTCCGGGGTGTGGCGACTACTCGATCCTCAGCCAGGTGCAGACGGTCTTCTCGACGCTCGGAATCCCCCGCGAGAGGTTCGCGGTGGTCAGCGGGATCGGCTGCTCGAGCCGCTTCCCCTACTACATGAACACCTACGGCTTCCACACGATCCACGGGCGCGCCCCGGCGGTCGCGACCGGCCTGAAGCTGGCCAACCCCGACCTCTCGGTGTGGGTCATCACGGGTGACGGCGACGCCCTGAGCATCGGCGGCAACCACCTGCTCCACGTCCTGCGCCGCAACGTCGACCTGCAGATCCTGCTGTTCAACAACCGGATCTACGGCCTCACGAAGGGCCAGTACAGCCCCACCTCCGAAGAGGGCAAGCGCACCAAGTCCACCCCCATGGGCTCGGTGGACCACCCCTTCGAGCCGTGCGCCGTGGCCCTCGGCGCCGACGCCACCTTCGTGGGGCGGACCGTGGACATCTTCGTGAAGGAGCAGCGCGCGCTGCTCGTCGAGGCGCATGAGCACAAGGGCAGCTCGTTCATCGAGATCTTCCAGAACTGCAACATCTTCAACGACGGGGCCTTCTCCGGCGTCACCGACCGCAAGACCCGCGGCTCGAGCTGCATCTTCGTGAAGCATGGTGAGCCGCTGCTCTTTGGCGACAAGAAGGGCCCGCAGATGGGCCTCCGGCTCACGCCGCGCCTCGCGCTCGAGGCCATCGAGGTCACCGACGACAACCGCGACGAGGTGCTGGTCCACGACGAGACCAACCCGGTCATCGCCGGGCTGCTCGCGCGCATGCGGGCGCCCCTGCCGGTCGCCTTCGGCGTGCTGTACCGGATCGAGCGGTCCACCTACGACGAGGGCGTGTTGGCCCAAGTCACCGAGGCCCAGGCCCGCCCCGACGCCGGCGACCTCGGCGCGCTGCGGCGCGGCCCCAACAGCTGGGAGATCGGGGGCGCAGACGAGGGAGCGCCCGCGCCGCCCCCGATCTCCCAGCTGTTGCGGCCGCGCAGCAG
>JBDQIL010000591.1:0-3912 GCA_040264415.1 Myxococcota bacterium | reverse complement strand
GCGGTCCCAGCTGGCCTGCGGCCCCGTGGCGAAGGCCAGGAAGCGGTCGCGCGCCTCGCGGCTGAGGGTGACCCGGCGGTCGGTCTGTCGCGCCACGCGGTCGAGCTCGTAGTCGAGGTTGGGGGCGGCCGTGCAGCGCATGAGCACGCTGGCGCCCGGCGGCCACATCGACCCAGCCACGGTCGATGCCGAGATCGCCCGCCTGCGCGCCATCTGGGCCCCTCGAGAGCCCCCGGAGGGCGACGCCGACCTGCTGCGCCGGGCGCTCGGGGCCCGCGCCGCCGCCCTCGACCCCTTCGACGCCGTGCAGCTGGCCCACGTGCTGCAGGTGGTGCGGCAGACCGACTCGCTGGCCGCCGCAGGGCGCCGCCTGTTCGCCGTGTCTCGGCGCGACAAGGCCCGCCCCAACGACACCGACCGGGTGCGCAAGTACCTCGCCCGGCACGGCCTCGACCGCGACGCGGCGGTCTCAGCCTGACGGGGGGCGCAGCCGGATGGGGCTCAGCGCCCCCAGGTGAGGTGGCGCTCGGGGGCGCCCCCGCCGGGGCAGAGCCGGGCGGTGCCCTGATCGAGATCGACCGACACCCAGGCCCGCAGCCCCCGCGACGCGCTCCCCGGGTTGAGCAGCAGCCCCCCCGAGACCGGCTGGGCGCAGGCGACGTGGGTGTGGCCCAGCACGGCCACCTGGGCGTCGTGCTCGGCGAGCAGGGCCACCGCGCCCCGGGCGTACGGCCCCCCGTCTCCCTGAAAGCGCGCCGACTTGATGGAGATGTCGCGGCCCTCGAGGCGGTCGGCCAGCGCCCCCAGCCCGACCGCGCGCGCCCGCCCCATGGCCCAGGTGGCCGCGTGGCTGACCGCGGTGGCGCCCTGCAGCACGGGGTCGAAGCGATCGCCGTGGGTGACCACCAGCGCGCCCGCCGCCCCCTCCAGCCGCAGCCGCTCCGGCGCGCCCCGGGCCACGGCCACGATGGCGTCGTGGTTGCCGGGCAGCCAGGTCACCCGCGGGTGGGCCGCCCGCCGGGCGAGCCACGGGTGCGCCGCCAGGGCGCGGTCGAGGGCGCGGCGCTGCGGGCCCGTCCCCCAGCCCCACGTGTGGTCGCACTGCACCACGTCGCCGTTGAGCACCACCCGGTCGTGGGTGTCGAGCAGCGACCCCAGCCAGCGGTCGAAGGCGCCCGGCGCGTGGCCAAAGGCGCCCGGCACCGGGGGGCTGCCCACGTGCAGATCGGAGAGGACGGCGACGCGCACGCGGGCTCCCGGGGTCGAGCGCGGGCTATCCCGGCGGCTACAGCTCGAGCAGGCTGTCTTCGGTGACCGCGAAGGTGGGCTCGAGCTCGAAGACCCGGCCCGCCACGCGCACCTGCCCCGAGACCAGCCCGTAGTACTGGTTGAAGTCGGTCCGGGCGATGAGCAGTCGCCGCTGCTCTCGCCGGTGACGTTGGGGCTCGAAGGTGAGGTCGAAGCTCGACTCGGCCGGGCCCTGCGTGCCGTCGGGCGGCGGGCTGGTGACCCGCCACGGGCCGGTCTGGCGATCCGCGGGGTCGAGCAGCGCATAGTCGAAGGCGGCGGTGGGCACCTTGTGCAGGGCGCCATCGACCCAGACTGCGTACTTCTTCGACTCGACCCTCGGGCGGGCCGCGGGCTGGTCGCGGGCCACCTGCAGGCCCAGCGCGACCCGCTCGCCAGAGCCGCAGTCGCGGGCGTGACCGGCGGCGGCGATCCAGTGCCAGCTCTGGATGCCCCGCTGGTGCCCCACGGTGCGGTCGAAGGTGCCCAGTGTGCCCGGCGGCAGGGCGATGACGCGGTCGCCGACCGTGAGCGTGGCCGACACCACCGAGAGGTTGCCGTACCACTGCAGCGCCCCCCGGCCGCGGTGAAAGCGCGTGACCTGCACCAGCGGCGGCCCCAGGGCCACCCGGGCCAGCCCGCTCAGGTGGAGGTGGTCGGCGTGCACCGAGAAGGCGAGCGCGTCGCCGTCGGGCTCCACCCGGATGAACGACGCCGTGGGGGGATCCCGGAAGGCCCGAGCCTCACCGCAGACCTCCACCTGGTTGGCGGGCCCCAGCCCGGTGAGCGAGGCCTCGGAGATGCCACCAGAGGCCTTGTCGACCACCATCAGCGCGGTGTTCGAGGCGCGCCCCATGTCGGCCAGGTTCATCACCACGAAGTGGTCGGGGGTGTCGAGCGTGACGTGAAACCAGCGCTGCAGCGCCGCGTCGAAGGCCGAGCTGTCGCCGAGGTTGATGCGCCCGTCGAAGGCCTCGTACCAGCCTGCGTTGTAGTGGCCCTGGTCGTCGATGAGGCGGGCGGGGCTGCGACGGCGCGTGAGGTAGTCGACGTCGAGGTCGAGGAACTCCGGCGTTCGGCCAGCGGCGGCGTCGAGGCGATCGATCAGGCGCGGCACGCGCGGTCCGGGAGCGGGACGCTCTCCCGTAACGGCGGCGGACCAGCGTGGGGTCCCGGCGCCGCGTCAGCGCGCTACATCGAGGGGGTGCGCCCCGCCTCCCGCATCCCCCCGTGGCTGGTCCTGACCCTCTTGGCGGGGATCGTGGCCGTGCAGGGGGTCGAGCTCTGGGCCTGGGCCGCCCGCGACGCGCTCCCGGCCCGCAGCATCTGCTGCGATCTGTCGGTGGACGCCGCCGCGGCGGTCGCCCGCGTCCACCGCGAGGGCGCCGGGCCAGCTCCGGACTGGCGCGCGGCCGACGGGCTGCTGACGCCCCTCGCCCAGCGCCTCTTCGACGCCACCGGCAGCGTCGATGCCTTCCAGTGGACCATCGGCCTCTTCGCCATTGGGCTCTCCTTGGCCCTCTTCGACCTGGGCCGCGCGCTGGGGGGCGCGCCCGGGGGGCTGCTCGCGGCCGCGCTCTCCCCATGGGTTCCGTTGATGGCCTTCATGGGCCGACGCTGGGACACGCAGGGGCCCCTGGCGGCGGTGGTGGCGGTCGGCGTGGCGGCGGTGGTGCGGTCGCGGGGCCTGCGACGCCCGCTCCCCGTCGCGTGGGCCTGTGCGGCGCTCGGCGCCTGCCTGGTGCTCAGCCCCCGACCCACCGACAACCTCCTGGCGGCGGGCACGCTGGGCGCGGTGGTGCTCGCCGCTGCGGCCCGAACGCTGGTCACCGGGCGCGGCCCCCACGGCGAGCGGGTGCGCCGCCGGGCGCCCCTCATCGCGCTCGCGGTGCTGGCGGTCGGGCTGGCCATCGCCTTCCCCCACCTGCCGCTGACCACCTCCCCCGAAGGCGCGGCCTACTACGCCCGCCAGGCGGCCCAGGGCGCCTCGGGGGCGGGCACCGTGGGCGGCTGGGTGGGCGCGAGCGCCTACGCCACACACCTGTTCTGGCGCGGGCTCACGCCGCTGTGGGCGGCGCCGCTGTGGGTGGCCGGGGTGGCCTTCTCGCTGCGGGGCCGCGGCCGGGCCGAGGTGCTCACCTGGGCCCTGCTCCCGCTGCTCGTGCTCAGCGCGCTGCCCAAGCGCAACTACTACTACCTCTCGGCCGCGTGGCCCGCGGTGCCGCTGCTCCTCGCGCTCGGCATCCGGGCCCTGCCGGGCGGCCGCGGGGCGCAGGCGCTGGTCGCCACTGCGCTGCTGGCGGCCGGGGCGATCCATGGGGCGTCGCCCGGGGCGAGGTCGAGGTCGTCGTCGTCGGTCTGGAAGGTGCGGCCCCACTGGCGGGTGCCCGTGAGCCAGGTGTGCTCGGCGGCGATGGGATCGAGGGCGGTGCCCCCCCAGGCTCGGTCGAGGTGCTGCGTGAGCCCGGTCGCCAGCAGCGCGGTGGCGGCGACCGCCTGCACCCAGCGGCCACCCGGCAGGGCCCGGATGCCGAGCGCCAGGAGCAGCGGCACGGCGGGCCACGCGGCCGACAGGTAGTAGTAGTTTCGCTTGGGAAGCGCGCTGAGCACGAGCAGCGGGAGCAG
>JBDQIL010000590.1:0-3917 GCA_040264415.1 Myxococcota bacterium | reverse complement strand
GTGTCACCGTCGGCGGGCGCGAGCACGGCGCATGCGGGGGGCGGGACGGGCTCTGGGTCGCCCGAGTCTGCCGGGGCGTCGTCTCGGTGCACGCCGCCGCCCGGCCCGCCCGACGGGGACGCGGCGCAGCCGATGAGCGCGACCAGCCAGAGCCTTCGCAGGAGACCTCCGACACCAGTGTCGCCGGGCCGGCGGCCGGCCGCAAGGCGGCCGACCGAGGCCGTGAGCGGTCAGTCGCCCTGGAACACCGGCGCCCGCTTCTCGAAGAAGGCCGTGACCGCCTCCTGGATGTCCTGCGACGGCAGAAACGCGCTGTTCCAGGTGGCCATCAGCCGCAGGTGCGCGCGCAGGTCGGCCTCAAGGCCCTCGTTGAGGACCTGCTTGGCGCCCTGCACCACGATGGGCGGGTTGGCTGCGATGCGGCCGGCGATGTCGCGCGCCTTGGCCAGCATGGCGTCGGCGTCGGGCAGGCAGTGGTTGACCAGCCCGATCTCAAGGGCCCGCGCGCCGTCGAAGTCTTCGCCGGTGTAGGTGAGCTCGCGGGCGAGCCCAGACCCGACCAGGCGCGGCAGCCAGAACAGCGTGCCCATGTCGGCGACGATGGCCATGCGGGCCTCGCGCACCGAGAAGGTGGCGTCGGCCGCACAGACGCGCAGGTCGCAGGCGGTGATCACGTCGATGCCGCCGCCGATGCAGGGGCCGTGGACCGCGGCGATGACGGGCTTGCGGCAGGTCGCCAGGGAGAGCACGGCCTGCTGCATGCGCAAGATGAGGTCGCGCAGGTCGGTGCGCGCCCGCGCCGAGGTGCCGCCCGCCAGGGTGGGCCCCATCACGCCGGCCATGCCCATCAGGTCGATGCCGGTGGAGAACCAGCGCCCCGAGCCGCGCAAGATCACCACCCGCACGCCGTCGTGGCGGTCGATGGCGTCGAAGAGGGTGGGGCCCTCGTACCAGAAGGCCTGGCCCAGCCGGTTTCCGCTGCCGGTGCCCGTGAGCACCACCTCGAGCACGCCGTCTGACAGGGAGCAGTCGGCCCACGACACGGTGGGCAGGGGGGCATCGGACATGGGGACCTCCGGGGCGGACAGAGGTAGCCCGCTGCGGCCGGTCCCGGCACACCGGACACCGGATAGGGGGACCGCCATGGAGCTCGACCACCTCAACCCGGCCCAACGCGCCGCGGTCACGGCGTCCCCCGGCTACCACCTCGTGGTCGCGGGGGCCGGCACGGGCAAGACCCGCACGCTCGTGCACCGGGTGGCGTGGCTGCTCGAACAGGGAGCCGACCCCCGCGGCGTGGTGCTGCTCACCTTCACGCGGCGGGCGGCCGGCGAGATGCTGAGGCGCGCCAGCGGGCTGGTGGGGGGCAAGGCCCACCGGGTGCGGGGCGGCACCTTCCACGGCTTCGCCAACACCGTGCTGCGGCGACACGGAGACGCGGTGGGGGTGGGCCGCTCGTTCACGGTGCTCGACCGCGGCGACAGCGCCGACCTCGTGGGGCTGGTGCGCACCGAGCTGGGGCTGGGCGGCAAGGGGCGCCGGTTCCCCCAGAAGGGCACCCTGCTCAAGCTCATCAGCACGGCCGTCAACACCACGCGGCCCCTCGAGCGCCTGCTCGAAGACCACTACCCGTGGTTTCTGCACGACCTGGCCGACATCGAGGCGGTGGCCGCCCGCTACGCCGAGCGCAAGCTCGAGCAGCAGGTGCTCGACTACGACGACCTGCTGGTTCACCTCGACCGGCTGCTCAAAGAGCACGCCGACGTGCGGCGCGTGGTGTCCAGCCGGTGCCGGCACATCCTGGTGGACGAGTACCAAGACACCAACCGCCTGCAGGGGCGCATCGCCGCGCTGCTGAGCGTCGAGCATGGCAGCCTGATGGTGGTCGGCGACGAGGCCCAGAGCATCTACGCCTTCCGCGGGGCCACGGTCGAGAACATCCTGCGCTTCCCCGATGTGTTCAAGGGCGCCCAGGTCACGGTGCTCGAAGACAACTACCGATCCACCCAGCCCGTGCTCGACCTGGCCAACGGGGTGCTGCAGAGCGCCCAGCGGCGCTACGACAAGCGGCTGCGCGCGCAGGTCGAGGGCGGCGTGAAGCCCTGCCTGGTCGAGGTGGGCGACGAGAGCGAGCAGCCCGGCTGGGTGGTCGAGCGGGTGCTGCAGCTGCGCGAAGAGGGCGTGCCCCTGCAGCGCATGGCCGTGCTGTTCCGGTCGGCCTGGCACGCCAACCTGCTCGAGCTCGACCTGGGCGCCGCCAACATCCCCTTCCGCAAGTTCGGGGGCATCCAGTTCGTCGAGGCCGCCCACGTCAAAGACGTGATGGCGCTGCTGCGGGTGGTCGCCAACCCCAGAGACGCCCTGTCGTGGTTCCGGGTGCTGCAGTGGTTCGAGGGGGTGGGGCGCCGCACCGCCCAGCGCATCCTCGACGCCGTGCTGGCCCAGAGCCCGCCGCGGCTCGACCCCGCGCCGTGGGGCAAGAAGCGCTACGGCGGCGATCTGGCCGCCCTGGCCGCCCTGCTCGACGAGCTGGGGCCGCTGGTCACCGACGTGCCGACCCTGGTGGAGCGCGCGCTCGACTGGTACCAGCCGCGCATGCCGGGGCTCTACGACGACGCGGCCCGGCGGCTGCGCGACCTCGACACGCTGCCGGTGCTCGCCGAGGGCCAGCCCAACCTCGACCGCTTCCTGGCCGACGTCTCGCTCGATCCCCCGGCCGGGGTCGAGGCCGAGGCCGACGACGAAGAAGACGAGTGGATCACGCTGTCCACGGTGCACAGCGCCAAGGGCCTCGAGTGGCACACCGTCTTCGTGCTGGGCCTGGCCGACGGCCACTTCCCCAGCGGCTACGCCCTCGACAGCGAAGACAGCATCGAAGAGGAGCGGCGCCTGCTCTACGTCGCCATCACCCGGGCCGAGCGCAACCTCTACCTGCTCGCCCCGCGCGTGGTGCAGCGACGCGGGGCCACCGGGGTGGGCCAAGGCTGCCGCCTGCTCGACGACGTGCCCGACCTCGACCAGCGGGTGGACCGGGTCACGCCCGGCCGCACGCTCTTCTCCGACGACGCGCACGACCAGACCGGTGACGGCCAAGCCGACGCCCGCCTGGCGAACATCCTCGACTTCTTCGGCTGAGGCTCGAGCGGCGCCAGGCCCGACGCGGGGCCGCCCGCCTCAGCGGCAGCCGCCCACCACGCCGCTGTCAGCGTCGTTGCAGTCGGTGCAGTCGGCCACATACCCGGTGGGGCGCGAGCAGGCGCCGAGGCGCGTGGCGGGGTCGCCGGTGCCATCGGCGTCGGCATCGACGCAGTAGTCGGTGGTCACGCCCTCATCCGCCAAGCCGTCGCAGTCGTTGTCCTTCTCGTCGCACACCTCGGCCGCGCCCGGGTTGACCGCGGGGTCGGTGTCGTCGCAGTCGGTGGTGGCGTCGAAGCCGTCGCCGTCGCCGTCCGGGGGGCCGCCGCCCGACGCGACCGCGTAGTACGAGAACGACACCACCGAGAAGGTGGCGGCGTCGCCGTCGCGGGCCCACTCGATCTCCGACCACTCGGTGTCGTCGGGGCCATCCAGCTTGAGCACCACCAGCTCGGGCGCGTCGCTGACGATGGGCAGCGACACGGTCACCGGCGCCGAGAACTCGGTGCCATGGGGGGTGAGCGCGTAGATGCTGCCCTCGACGTGGAAGCCCTGGGTGGGCACGCCGGGGTCGCCGGTCGCGATCTCGGGCTCGACGCCCTCGGGGGCGGCGCCGTCGGGCACGCTCATCGATGCGTCGCCCGCGGTGTAGGTCGTCTCGCCGCCGTCGCCCCCATCCGCGCCGTCCGCCGCGCCATCCGAGCCGTCGGCCGCGCCATCCGAGCCGTCGGCCGCGCCGTCCGAGCCATCGGCCGCGCCGTCCCCGCCGTCGGTGCCCAGGG
>JBDQIL010000589.1:0-3931 GCA_040264415.1 Myxococcota bacterium | reverse complement strand
CGTCACCCCCCACCAAGAAGAGATCGTCGACCTGACGGCCCTCCGCGCGTCGGGTGCGCCATGAGGCGGGCGTGGTCGCGCCTCGTGGCCTTCCTCGACCGCCGCGAGCCGGGAGAGGCGCTCGCCGTCTACCGGATCCTTCTGGGTCTGAACGTGTTCTGGGCGGTCATGAGCGTGTGGGCGCCCGGGCTGGTGCCCGTGCTCTGGCTGCAGCCCGAAGCGGGCGGCATGCGGCCCCTGCGAGACGGCGGCTCGTGGCTGGTGGGCGCCCTGGGCGGCCCCACCCCAGAAGTCGTCTGGCCCCTCGTCGTGGGCACCGTCGTCGCGTCGGTGTTGCTGATCCTGGGGGTCGCCTCGCGGCTCATGGCGCTGTTGTGCCTCCAGGGCTTCCTGGCGGTGGCCTGGATCAACGGGCACGCTGGAGGGAGCTACGACGGACTCCTCACCAACGCGCTGTGGCTGCTGGCGCTGGCCCGCTCCGACGCCACCGTCAGCCTGACCTGCCGGCTTCGCACCGGCTCGTGGCGCGCGGCGACGCTGGTGCCAGCCTGGCCCCGGTGGCTGGTCGCGCTGCAGCTGGTGGTCATGTACACGTCCACCGGCCTGCAGAAGGTCTCGGCGAGCTGGGTGCCCGGGGGCGACTCGTCAGCGCTCTACTACATCCTGCAGCAGCCGAGCTGGGCCCGCGCCGACTTCTCGTGGGTCGCCCACGTCTTCCCGCTCGCACAAGCAGCGACGCTGTCGGTCTGGCTCTTCGAGGTCGGCGCGCCGGTCCTGCTGCTGCTGCTCTGGTTTCGGCACACCCGCGACCGCCCCGGCCGTCTGCGGGCGGTCTGCAACCGCCTCGACGGGCGCAGCGTCTTCGTCGCCTATGGCGCGCTGATGCACATTGGCATCCACGTGACGATGGCGGTCGGGCCCTTCTCGACGGTGTGCCTCGCCCTGTACGCGTGCCTGTTCAGCGGGGATGAGTGGGCGGCGGCCCTGGATCGCGTGGGCCAGCGGGCGCGCGCGCGAGCGACGCCCCCCCCAACAGCGCCCACGCCGCCAGCAGGCTCAGGCCCCCCAGCGGCGTGATCGCACCGAGCGCGGTGACGCCGGTCAGCGCCATCGCCGCCAGGCTCCCGCTGAAGAGCGCCAAGCCGACCACGCAGGTCGCCCCTGCTGCACGGGCTCTGCGGGTGGACCGCCGCCCCCAGCCGGCGTCGTGGACCCACGCCACCGCCAACAAGAGCGGCACGTGACTGGCCAGGTAGCGGGTCGAGAGCGACCACCGCGCGACGCCTTCGGGCGTGAGCCGGGGCTCGAGGGCGTGGGCACCGAAGGCCCCGAGCGCGACCGACAAGAAGCCTACGAGGGCAGCCAAGAGCCACCAAGGGTTGCGCACGTCCACCTCCAGCTGGCGTCCCGGGGCTCCCTACCGTGCCCGTCCTGATACGCTAAGGCGGTCCGGGCCGGAGACGGCGACTTTCCGGGAGACCCTGATGGCGGAGACAGCGAACGGACCGTCTGGGCCGACCCGGGCGGTGAGCGCCCATGGTCAGCCGCCGCAGGCGCTGCGCGAAGAGTTCGACGAGACCCGGGCTGCGCTCCTCAAGGCCCACCGGGCTTGGGCGTCTCTGGCGCAGAAGGTGCGTGACGACCCCTGGGCCGAGGCCAAGGCCGCCCCGCAGCTCGCCGAGCTCGAGTCGCGCCGCGCGATGCTGCTCGACCATCTGGGGCGGATCGGGCTCACCTGGATGCTGCGCGGCGGGCGAATGGAGCTGTTCGAGGCCGGCGAGCGCCCCGCTGCGAACGCGCAGCCGCTGCCGCCGAGCCCGCTGCCGCCGAGCCCGCTGGCGTCGGCCCAAGCCACCGAGCGGCTCTCGGCGGCGGCGCTGGGGCCGAGCTGGACCGCGGCCCGTCAGTCGGCCCCCGCCGAGGCCGAGCCGCCCCCCATCCCGCTGACCGAGCTCCTCGAGCCGCTCGAGCAGCCTCCGGGGGAGATCCTCGACGCGAACGGCGTCGCGCAAGAGCTTCGGAGGCTCTCCAGGGGCATCCACACCGAGCTCACCGCGGCGTGGACCGCCCTGCCCCGCGAGACCCAGCGCGGGCTGGTGGGCGAGGTCGTGGCGCGCGCCCGCCGCGTGCAAGACGACCTGCCCGAGGGCCTGATGCCCGAGTCGCTGCGCCCCGAGCTCGATCGGGTCTTCTCGTCGATGACGGCCTTCTCCAAGCGCGAGCAGCCCGGCTTCGTGTTCGGGCTGATGCGCTCCCACAAGCCCGTCCACGGCAGCTGGCTCGACGACGCGCGGGCCTGGCGCAGCGAGCTGCAGCAGGCCGCCGGCGGGCTGGGCAACCCCGAGCAGGCCCTCGACGCGCTGCGGGCCGCGCTCGACGACCCCGACCACGGCGCCGAAACGCGCACCGACCGGGCGCTGGCCTGCCTCCGGTCGGGGGTCTCCCCCGACGACGCCCGACTGGTCGCCTTGCTCACCGAGCACAGCGACCTGCTCCGCCAGCACACCGAGTTCAAGAAGACCCGGAAGGCCATTC
The DNA here is from genome assembly GCA_040264415.1 of Myxococcota bacterium. Classification (GTDB taxonomy): domain Bacteria; phylum Myxococcota_A; class UBA796; order UBA796; family UBA2385; genus M30B51. The sequence goes on along the minus strand of JBDQIL010000589.1, from coordinate 1,396 downwards.
GCGAGGCGGTCAGCGAAGACGCCGCCTTCAACGCCGAGATGAAGGCGCCGGCCAGCGCGCTCCCGAGCGACTGGGCGCACTGGCCGCAGGTGCGGGGGAAGCGCGCGAGCATCATCGGCGGCGACCTCCGCGAAGAGGCCCGCCAGCGCATCGAGTCCACCTTCGGCTTCGAGCTGGTGGACTGGGTCACCACAGATCACGCCCGCAACCTGCAGGTGCTCGCCAGCGCGGTCAGAGGCGGCTCGGTCGAGTTCGTCATCGTGCTGCGCCGCTTCATCGGCCACGACGTCGATCGCATCCTGCGGCCGGCCTGCCAGGCGGCCGGCGTGCCCTGGGTGAGCGTGGACAAGGGCTACGGCGTCAGCCAGATCCGGCTGGCCATCGAGCGCTTCTTGGCGGTCCCCGAAGGCGCCGCCCCCGCCGACTGACCCCGGCCGCGGTCACTCGCCGATCTGCACCGCCACGTCGCCCGTGCCCGGGACGAACGGCCCCAGGCGGGCGCTCTCCACGTCTCCGTCAGACGAGCCCGCGGCGCCGTCGGCGTCGAGCCGCGCGAAGACCCAGACCTCGGCCGGCCACTCCCCCCCCATCATCTGGTCGGCGTCTCCGAGCGAGAAGTCCACCGGCAGGGCCGAAGCCGGGAGCTTCTTCGCCGCGACGGGCGGGCCGCTGCCCTGGGCGTTGCGGTGGACGATCAGGAAGACCTGCTGCCCGTCGGCGGGCTGCACGCCCGGGCCGAGGCTCAGGCGCCCCGTGAGGCGGGCCGGGCCGGCGGGCGCCGCCGAGGCGGTCGCAGCGGGCGGCGCGGCCGAGGGCCCCGGCGCCGCAGCGGCCGGGCTGCGGGCCTCGCTCAACAGCTGCATCGCGAACTGCTGCTCCTGGCGCTCGAGGCCCATCTCGACCGCCCGCTGCAGGCTCGCCTCGGCCGCGGCGGGCTGCCCGGCCTGCAGCTGGGCGAGGCCCATCCAGAGGTGGGGGCGGGCCCAATCGGGGCGCGCCGCGATGGCCTCTTCGAGGCCGACCACGGCGCGGTCGGACATGCCCACCGCGAGCTGCAGCATGGCGAGGTGGGTGAGCACCCCGGGGTCTTTGGGGGCGACGGCGCGCGCCTGGTCGATGGTCTTCATCGCGGCGTCGAGCTCGCCCTTGAGCAGGTGATCGTAGGACACCACGTTGAGGGCGTCGAGGTCGTCGGGGCGCTCGAGGAGGGTCGCGCGGGCGGCCTCGACCTCGGGGGACACGGGCGCAGGCGCCGGAGCGGGACTGCCGTCGCCGACGCCACCCGTCATGGTCTCGCCCTGGCCCCGCGGGCGACTGAACTCCGTGAGACCGACGCCCAGCAGCGCGAAGAAGGCCACGGTGCCCAGCGCCCAACCCACGCGCGCGCCGGCGCGCG